>JBKJKS010000322.1:0-5905 GCA_046597295.1 Saprospiraceae bacterium | reverse complement strand
CCGTAAAGTCACCCCCGCCCTGTACAATTTGTACCTGGACAATTGGTTACCGGACCAATTCGCCATCATCGGTACCGGGCGCAGTAAACTCTCGGACGAGGACTTCCGGGCCCGGCTGCTGGAAGGCGTGAACGAGCATTCCCGCAATGGGAAGGTAGTCAAAACCAAGTGGGAGGCTTTCGCCGCCAACATTTTTTACCAGGTGGCCGATGTGAATGACGCTAAAACTTACCAGGAATTCGGTCCCCGCATCAAGCAGTACGAAAAGGAATGGCAGCAGGCGCCCCAGGTCGTCTTTTACCTGGCCGTGGCGCCCAATTTCTTTACCATCATTGCCGAAAATATTGCTAAAAATAAACTGGCGGAGAACCCGGAGCTGACCCGTATCGTGGTCGAAAAGCCCTTTGGCCACGACCTGGAATCGGCCAAATCGCTCAATCAGCTGTTGTCGACCAATTTTGAGGAAAAACAGATCTATCGGATCGATCATTACCTGGGCAAGGAAACCGTGCAGAACATCATGGCTTTCCGCTTCGCCAACTCCATCCTCGAACCGATCTGGAACCGGAATTACATCGAGCACGTGCAGATCTCGGTCACCGAACAGCTGGGCGTCGAAGACCGCGGCGACTACTACGAAGGCGCCGGGGCGCTGCGCGACATGGTGCAGAACCACGTGCTCCAGCTGCTTTGTCTGATCGCCATGGAAACGCCGATCAACTTCAATGCGGAAGAGGTGCGCAACCGCAAAGTAGAGGTACTGCGCGCCATGCGCCCGTTCAGCGCCGAGGACATCCGGACCATGACCGTGCGCGGTCAGTACAGCAGCGGCTGGATGGAAGGCAAGGAAGTGCTCGGCTACCGCGAAGAAGTGAAAGTGGACCCACAGTCCAATACCGAAACCTTTGCGGCCTTTAAATTTTTTGTGGACAACTGGCGCTGGCATGGTGTGCCGTTCTACGTACGGACCGGCAAGCGGCTGCATCAGTCGGCCTCCATCATCAGCATCCGCTTCCGGGATGTGCCGCACCGGGTGTTTCCGGAGGGCGCGGCCGATAACTGGCAGCAGAACCGCCTGATCATCAGCATTCAGCCGGAAATGAGCATCCGCCTGCAGCTACAGGCCAAGCGGCCGGGACTGGACATGATACTGAATACGGTGGATATGGTGTTTAATTACGAAGGCACCTACACCAGCCAGGCGCCGGAAGCCTACGAAACGTTGTTGCTGGAGATCATGATGGGCGACCAGACCCTATTCATGCGCGCCGATCAGGTGGAAGCCGCCTGGGAACTGCTCATGCCGGTGCTCAATTCCTGGGAAAGCAAGAAAAGCCTGAGCTTTCCGAATTACTCGGCCGATTCCTGGGGCCCGGAGATCGCCGAAGCCTTGATTGCCCGCGACGGCTATCACTGGTTTACGCTGCCCATCAAGCCGAAGAAATAGCTGGAGGGCGGCATTTATTCCGCCGCAAAAGCACCATCTTATCACTACATTCCATGCACCTCCACATTTGTAAAACTGAGCAGGAAACCATTGCCGCCCTGGCGGAATTCTGGGTGGAAACCGTGCAAAAAGCCATCGCTGAAAGGGGCGTGTGCAACGTCGCGCTCTCCGGCGGACGCTCTCCGCAGCGGCTGCATGCCTTGCTGGCCTCTGCCGCCTTCCGGCAGCGAATCGAGTGGGAAAAGATCAATTTTTTCTTTGGTGATGAACGCGATGTGCCGGGAGATGATCCCAATAACAATGCCTGGATGGCCCGGCAGGCCATGCTCGACCGCCTGCAGATCCCGAATACGCAAATTTTCAGCGTACCGACGACCCTGCCGCCCGCAGCGGCCGCCCGGGCCTACGACGAGATGATCGCCCGGCACTTCCAGGATCAGCCCGCCCGGTTCGACCTCATCTTGCTGGGCCTGGGCGATAATGCCCATACGGCTTCCCTTTTTCCGCACACACCGGTACTGACGGAGGCATCCGCTTCCGTCCAGGCCGTGTACCTGGAAGAACAGCAGGTGTACCGGATCACCATGACGGCGCCGCTGATCAATCAGGCGCGGCAAATAGCCTTTCTGGTGTTTGGCATAGATAAAGCGCCCGCTGTACAGCAGGTCATACAAGGACAACCGGAAGTCGAAAAATATCCGGCGCAACTCATTCGTCCGGCCACCGGCGCGCTGCACTGGTTCCTGGACGAAGCCGCTGCTGCCCGCCTTACCGGTACCGACGCCGGTTCGAACTGAAAATACCGCCGCCGATCCCGAACACGCCGATCGCGTAGCCGATCCAATAGCTCAGGCCCGTATTGTTTTGGGCGTAGATATCGAAGCTCATACCGAAGATCTTGCTGATGACGGCTGGATAGAAAAGAAAGCCGTGGATGAGGCCGAAAAGAAAGCCGTAGCGCTGTTCGGACATGCCCAATGGCGCACAGGCGTTCAGGCTGAATACCGCCAGGAGGAGCAAAGTGAGCGGAAGCAGGTGTTTCGTTTTCATGATGTTGAATTTTAAAAAATGGGTAAACCCCGCTGGGTTCCCCTGACCTGACCTGCTAAAATTTTCGTGCCGGACCGGGTGGGCGCTGCGTATAAATTCGATCCGTCTTTTAAAACGTTGGCTCTGCCCGTGACCAAGCCCGCTTCAAAGAGAAGAGACCTTCCGAACCGGAAGGCCTCTTCGAAATAATGAATAGCCAATTCAATTATTACTTTGTAGATTTTGAGTCGTCTGTGGCGCCGTTCCCGCCGCTGTTAGGCAGGCTACTACCAATACAGTGATTTGCAATAATAGTGCCAGTGCCAAAAATTTTGTGCAGTATACGGCGCATCCGGATGCTTGGCGTGATAAAATGTGCTCTGAGTGGCCTTTGCGCCAATAAAAGTCTATCCAACGTGCGACACCGGCAAATGTAACTGCGTGAAGTGGTATAAAAGGAAGCGGAGGCAGTAAAAAATGCCGCTGAAAAATTTTGTCATACCTGCTCGCCGATGAGCCACTTTTTGAACGCTGCGGAACGCTCGGTACTCACGATTGTGTCCATGTCCGTGGGCGGTTCCAGGCTCACTTTCACCCGGCTTTTGGAGTAGGTATGCATTTCCCGGATGACCGCTACGTTGATGATGAACTGCCGGTTGATGCGGAAAAAGGCGACCGGATCGAGGAGTTCCTCCAGCTTGTCCAGCGGGTAGTCCACCGGGAAACGCTTGCCGGTGCTGCGTACGACCAGGAAGGTGATTTTGTCCTTCGTGTAAAAGTAGGCGGCATCCTGCATGTCCACCAGTTTGATGCTGTTGTTGAAACGGATGAGCATGCGCCGCAGGTAAGTCACCTGGGCCCCCTCGGGTTGGCGCAGGGTCCGCAACAGGGCAGTATAGTCGGGTGCGGACGGCGGGGACAAGCGTTTGAACTTTTCCAGCGCGGCGGCTAACTCGTTGATCTTGATCGGCTTGAGCAGGTAGTCTATAGCGTTCACTTTGAAGGCCCGCAGCGCATATTCATCGTAGGCAGTCGTGAAGAGGACGGGGCTACGTACATCCACATGTTCAAAGATCTCGAAACTGGCCCCGTCCGCCAGGTGAATGTCCAGCAGGATCAGGTCGGGAGCGGGGTTGTTTTGCAACCACAGTACGGCCGCCTCCACGCTGTCCAGACGGTCCAGCACGATCGCTTCCGGCGCCAGCTCCTGGAGCATTTTTTCCAGGCGTCGGATAGCGGCATTTTCGTCTTCGATGATGAGTACTTTCATAGCCTGTATTAATAAAGATCCTTGTAAGTGATGCTCGTCCTGATCGGCACCTTCACCGTAAAAAAGTCCGCCTTGTGCTCCACGATGACGGGGCGTTCGCCCAGCAACTGGTAGCGGCGCAGGAGACTTTGCAGCCCGAAATGGGTACTGGGTTCGGCCTTTATTTTTTGCTGGATGTTATTTCTGACCACCACATAGTTACCATTTTCCACGAAAATTTCAATGGTCAGCGGCTTCGAAGCCGAGATCACATTATGCTTCACGGCATTCTCGACCAGCATTTGCAGGGCCAGCGGCATGACCTGGCCCGTTTGGCCGTCCAGTCGATCCAGCAGTTGGAAGCCGTTCTCATAGCGTTTCTTCAGCAGGAAATAAAAACTTCGTACCAAGTCCATTTCCTCCTGCAGGCTGATGAAATCCCGTTCGCGGTAAGCGATAATGCTCCGATAAAAATCGGACAGGTGTTCCACGTATTCCACCGCCACTTGCGGATTTTCCTCGATGGTGGCGATCAGCGTGTTGAAACTATTGAATAAAAAATGGGGATTGATCTGGCTTTTCAGCGCGGCGAACTGCGATTCCAGGGTTTCGCGCTTGCCCTGCGCTTCGCGCCGCAGCCGGGTCTCCCGGTTGCGCACAATGGTTAAAAATAGTCCCACGCCGCCGGCAATGCACAACAGCAGAAACCACCAGCGGGACCACAGGGGCTGATCGATGCGGAAGGCCCACTTTACTTCCGGGACGTTCACGAAATTGCCGTGTTCGCTGGTTTGCATCCGGAACAAGTATTTGCCGGGCGGCAGGTTGGGGTAGGAAGCGAGGTGATCTTTGGTGACCTTCCAGTTGGGATCGAAGCCTTCGAGCCGGTAGCGATAGCGCACCGACTCGGGGTCGGTGTACCACAGACCGGTGAAGTTGAAAATGAAGTAGTTCTGATCGTAGGAAAAGGATTGGCGGGCCAGGAAATCGATGGGCTCCTGAAAGACGGTCACCCCCGTGATGGCGGGTTGCGGATCATCCAGGAAAGGCTCGTTGAAGGCCGCCGACCGCACAATGCCCTGCCGCGTACCCATCCAGACATTGCCACGCGCATCGGTACAGAGCGCATTGAGATTTACCTCAGCGGCCGGTGCGCCGATGGTCGCATCGCAGAAGGTAATGTGGTTCACCCGCTCCGGGTTCAGCAGATCGAAACCGTCGTCGTAGGCCACCACGATGTGTCCGTTACCATCCACCGCCAATCCCGTGATACTCATGCTGTGGAGACGGTTCTCCAGCGTAAAACGTTGAAAATGATTGCCATCGAGACAAAAAAGCCCATCGCGGTCCGTGCTGAACCAGATCCGGCCCCGGCGGTCTTCGGTAATATTGTAGATCGTTTTCAACGGCACGCCGTTGGCCTCGGTGAAGTGCCGCATGCGCCCGCCTTCGAGCATGACTAATCCGGTGCCCTGCGTGCCGAACCAAATGCGCCCGCGGTGATCGGCGAAGACTTTGTACACGTAGTTCCGGCCGAGTTCGGCTTCCTGCAGAAAACTCCGACCAGAGAGGGCGGGGAGCATATCTCCCACAAGTACGCCGCCGAGCGTAGCCAGCCAGACCTGCTGGCTGTTGCCGCCAATCGACAGGATGTTGCCGTTGGCCAGTCCGCTTCGCTCCGTGAGATGCTGTAGCACCTCACCGGTCCGGCTGACGATGAACAAACCATTGCCAAAGGTGCCGGCCCAGATGTTGCCGTCCGCGGGTGATTCCCAGAGCGATACGACGTTTTCTTTTTGAGAAAAAATTCTGCTGAACTTCCCATTTTCCTGCAGGAACAGCCCCTCCTCACTGCCGGCCCACAACCTGCCTTGCCGGTCCATCCAAACCGCCTGGGTATTGGAAAAGGGGGTTTCCAATTGCCCGAATCGCACGTTGGCGGAGTACAGCTGCCCTTTATCGTTCACCGCCCACAACAGCCCTTCCCGGTCTTTGCACAAAGACTGCATTTCCCCGGTGCGTAGTACCTGCCCGGCCGGCAGGGATTGCGTGCGGCCGGTGACGACGTCGATCTGCACCGGGCCGTTTTTCTCGGTGCCGGCCCACATCTCCTGGCTACCGAACCGGGCCAGATCGGTGACCCGTCCGAAGGTCCAGTCGGGGGTGCCGGCTATGCAGCG
>JBKJKS010000223.1:0-3293 GCA_046597295.1 Saprospiraceae bacterium | reverse complement strand
AATGGCTGAAAATATTCCCAATCTGGCCTGGATGGCCGATGCGGAGGGCTGGATATTCTGGTATAACAAAAAGTGGTATGAATACACGGGCACGACGCCCGCGCAAATGGAAGGATGGGGTTGGCAGTCGGTTCACCATCCGGAAGAACTACCTGGCGTGCTCGTCCGATGGCGGGACAGTATCACTACGGGGCAACCATTTGAGATGGTGTTCCCGCTCAAAGGGGCGGATGGCAGATTCAGACAATTCCTGACCCGGGTATTACCGATGCATGATAGTAATGGCAAAATCACCCAATGGTTTGGCAGCAATACGGATATTACCCAACAAATAGAGGCGGAGCAAAAACTGAAAGAAATCGAACAAAACCTGCGCAACACCATCCTGCAGGCGCCGGTAGCGATGTGCATTTTCCGTGGTCCCGAGCACGTGGTCGAACTGGCCAACGAACGCATGTTTGAATTTTGGGGCAAATCGGCGGAGCAAGTGATGCATAAACCAATTTTTGAAGGATTGCCCGAGGCAAAAGATCAGGGCTTCGAAGCTTTGCTTAACGGGGTCTATACCACGGGAGAAACTTTTTCTGCCCAGGGAGTACCGGTTACATTGCCGCGGCATGGGAATATTGAAACCGTGTACGTCAACTTTGTCTACGAAGCATACCGGGAAGCGGGCGGGGATATATCCGGCATCCTGGCAGTTGCGGTGGATGTAACGGCGCAGGTTATTGCCCATCAGAAAATAGAGGAAGTAGTGGCAGCAAGGACCAAAGAATTAGCCAATGCCAATGACAACCTGCAGAAGTCAAATGCCGAACTGGCTCAGTTCGCCTATATTGCTTCGCACGACCTGCAGGAGCCCCTGCGCAAAATCAGCACTTTTGCGCAAATGCTGGAGAGTAAAGCAAGCCATAATCTGGATGATCAGTCCAGAAATTACCTCCACAAAATTAGTAATTCCTCCGCCCGGATGACTACGCTGATCAGGGACGTGCTCACCTATTCCGAGCTGGTAAAAGAAGGGAGTGCGTTTGTAGCCGTCGATCTAAATCTGATTGTGGGAAGTATTAAAGCAGATTACGATTTATTGCTGGAGGAAAAAGGAGCCATTATATACTGCGCAAGCCTGCCGGTAATATCCGCTATTCCTTTACAGATGTCGCAGCTTTTTGGCAATATAGTCGGAAACTCTTTAAAATTTTCGCGGAATGGTATAAACCCGGTCATTACTATTTCCGCGGAGCGACTGGCGGAGGCAGAGCAGAATGACTTAAAACTTGATCCATCCCAAGACTACGTCAAAATCATTTTCAGGGACAACGGAATTGGTTTTAAGGAAGAATATGCCGAGAAAATCTTTCATATTTTCCAAAGGCTTCACCGTAAGTCGGAGTATGCAGGTACGGGCATCGGATTGGCCATGTGTAAGAAAATAGCCATCAATCACCACGGCGATCTGCACGCAGTGGGCAGTTCGGAGCAGGGTGCAGTGGTCAACGTTATTCTGCCGATGAAGCAACCTACAGACTCAGGCAGATAAGCCCGGTTAGCTGGAACGCGCTCCTGCCACACCGGTAAGTGCCTATGGTTGAACGTCAAATATATTCCTTGCAGCGCTAATTGTCCATGCACAGCCACTTCCTGCCCCTCCGCAACGGGCGAATCCACTGCCTGCAATTTGGCGCCGGTCCCGAGCTGCTCATCGCTTTGCACGGATTCGGCGATCGCGCCCGAATCTTCGCCGTGCTGGAGTCGGCACTGGGTACGCACTACACGGTGGTGGCGCCCGACTGGCCCTTTCATGGCCAGACGGAATGGTCCGCTGATTCCTTTTCCAAAACAGATCTGCTGGAAATCGTGCAGCAAATAGCGAACCAGGCGGACAAAACGCGTTTTAGCCTGCTGGGTTACAGCTTTGGGGTGCGGCTGGCCCAGGCGATGCTGCCCGAACTTAGCGGCCAGTTGAACCATCTGTACCTGCTGGCGCCGGATGGTATCGAGACCAAAGGGATGACTATGGCCACGCGTACGCCCATGTGGGTCCGCAAATCTCTGTTTCGGATGCTGCGCCGACCGGCCTGGTTCGTCCGTCTGTTGGGCTGGGGGCATCGCCTGCACGCCGTACCGCCGATGATCCATCACTTTTTAAGCAACAACCTGACCCGGCCCGAGCGCTTCCGGCGCACCTTCGGCTGCTGGCTGTCCATGAATTCCTTTTATCTCGGTCGCCGGAAAATCAGGGCCATTTTACAGGAAACCGGCCTGAAAACGGAGATTTACCTGGGTGCCCGCGATGAGGTAATCGGGTCGAAAGCCCTGCATGCCATGGTGGATGGCTTGCCCAATGTCCGGTTGCACATACTGGACGAAGGGCATCGCATCATCGGCGAACGACTGGCAGCAGCCATCATCACCAACCGGTAGCCATTCCCTACTTTCGCCTTCAAAAAACAACTGCATCATGTCCCCTTTCTTCGCTACCCTGTTGCGCACCGTTTTGGTTTTCGGCTCTTTTCTGGGCATTCAATATTTTATTCCTTATTATTTGCTGGCCATTGGCGGCATCCTGGGCGGCTTTTTTGTCCTGAAAACCAGCAATGACCGCCCAACGGGTCTGGCACTGATCATCGGCAGCGTGCTGTTTGCAATTTTCGCCTATCTCTGGGGGCAGGTACGGCTTGGCTAAGGGCCGGGCAGCCTATTTAAAACAACACCTGCACCGCCTGCCCTTCGATGGGGAACACGACCCAGCAGCTGGCCTTTTGGCCGGGCGCCATTTGTTCGAGCGCTACTTTCCACCAGCCCAGCACCGGTGCGTACTGCTGCACGTGTTGTTTCCACTTTTTCATGCCTTCGGCAAATCCCGACAGCAGCAGCACGGTAATACCACCTGTCCCGCTCAGGTAAAAATCGGCTTCCAGCTTCAATAGCCGCTGGTGGCGCCAGATTTCGACCACATATTTGCTTTGTACCGCCTGCGGCGCGAACTGGTTTTGTAAAAATTGCTGAAAAGCCGATCCCTGACGCACCACTGCCTCCGCGGACAGGCTTTCTTCTGCCTGCCGGATGAACAATTGCTTTTGTGCCATCGCCAGGCAATCCGCTGCCTGCAGCGCCAGCTGGTTGACCATAAAGAAGGCGTTAACCGCCTTGCCAATGGCCGGTACATAATCGCCCTTGTACGCCAGCCCCGGGGCAAAGGCGACCGGTTCGCTGGCCCGGTACTGAAAACCCGGTGGCATTTCCTGGGCAGGATTGATGAGCAGCGACTGCCGTGGCACGGGATGCCTGCC
>JBKJKS010000106.1:0-6028 GCA_046597295.1 Saprospiraceae bacterium | reverse complement strand
CTGGCCGGCGGCGCCGAAGCGCCGCGCGACCTGCCGGTGCCGGGTCGGGAGCTGGACGGCGTGCATTACGCAATGGATTTCCTGCCGCTGCAGAACCGGCGTGTCGCGGGCGACGGCGAAGTGCCCGATCTCTGGGCGACGGACAAGCACGTCGTGATCATCGGCGGCGGCGATACGGGCTCGGACTGCGTGGGAACGGCCAACCGGCAGGGCGCCCGCAGTGTAGCCCAGCTGCAGTACCGTATGCGACCGCCCGATGACCGGCCCGATGACGTGCCCTGGCCTTTGCTCCCCACTATCCTGACCACCTCTTCTTCGCATGAAGAAGGCTGTGTCCGCCAGTGGGAAGTGCAAACCAAAGCTTTTGTCGCAGATGCCAACGGAATGGTTAAAGGCCTGGTCGTCAGTGACTTGGCATGGGAAAAATCCCCCGATACCGGGCGCTATGACTTTCGGGAAGTGCCGGGCAGTACCAGGGAGTTACCCTGCGACCTGGCACTGGTGGCCATCGGTTACCAGGGCGCTGTTCCCGGACCGCTGTGGGGACAATTAGGTCTGTCGCTGGACCACCGGGGACTGATGGCGTCGGAAAACCACCGTACCAGCCAGCCGCGCATCTTTGTAGCCGGCGACGCCCGGCGCGGGCAATCACTGGTTGTGTGGGCCATTGCCGAAGGCCGTGCCGCTGCCGCCACCCTGCACGTTGCGCTCCTGGCCGGCGGCCCGAATTAGCACTTACCCCTTGGTGGGACGTACAATGCCCTTGAGCACCACGCTGGTCTCGTTCGGATACGTGTTGGCGGTCACCCGGACGATTTTTTTCTGTTCGCTGAGCTTGCCATCGGTGTTAAACTTCGCGGAAATCACCCCGGTCCCGCCCGGTCGAATGGCTTCTTCGGGCCATTTCGGGATGGTACAACCGCAGGAAGACCGCGCGCCGGAGATAATGAGCGGCACCTTTCCGGTGTTGGTAAACTTGAAATCATGTTCCACCACATCGCCTTCCTGGGCTATGCCGAAGTCGAATTCCCGCTCTTCGTAGGTGATGCGGGCGAGTTGGTTGGTATCGGTGGGCAGGTCAGCGGTGGCCGGATTGCGCACAATGGTCGCATTGGGGCCATCCCCACGAATTTCCTGCACCCCCCCGTCATTTTTACAGGCGGCTAAAAAGCCAAGCAACAGAGCCAGTATAAAAAGGCTGTTTTTCATAAAACGGTGTTTTTGTGTAATGTTGTGCAAAGTTACGCCGTCACGGCAAGGGTTCGTACGCTAGGCCCGATTGATTAACCCTGGATTAACGGACTGGCGGCGATTGTTGCTTTTCCGTGACGGCCCATCCGCTATGCACATGCACGTTTTTTTACTCGGCATTATGGGCAGTGGCAAAAGCTACTGGGGAGCCAGGCTGGCCGCGCATCTTGAGCGCCCATTTATTGATCTGGATCGCCGCATCGAAACGGCCGAGCAGCAGACCATTGCCGAAATATTTGCCCGGCAGGGCGAAATGGGTTTCCGGGCATTGGAACAAGAGCACCTGCATGCCCTGGCTGATCTGCCGCCATCCATTATTGCCCTGGGCGGCGGCACACCCTGTTTTTTTGACAATATGGGGTGGATTAACCGGCACGGGCAATCCATTTTCTTGCAGGTTCCGCTGGAAACATTGATCCAGCGCCTACAACGAAAAATCAGCCGGCGTCCCCTGCTGGCGCAGTTGCCAGTGGAAGATTGGCCGGCATTTTTAGAAGATTTGCAGCGGCAACGAGTGCCTTTTTATGAACAGGCCCATCAAACCATCGTGTATGCCGGCGATGACGCGGTGTTTTTCGCCCGGCTCTGTGCCCTAAAGGCATAAAGTTGCGCCGGACAGGTTATCCGGAATGTTTTTAAAAGCCCGGGGAACGCGGTATTTGCCGGGTAGGTGACCGCGCAAGATTTTACTTTTGCGCCATGAATACTCGTAACTATCCCAGCCCCGACACTTTTACCCGCGCCCGTAGCGGCGAACTGTTCGAAACCGCCAAGCAGTATTTTCCCGGTGGGGTGCACAGCCCGGTGCGGGCCTTCAAGAGCGTACAGGGACCGCCGATTTTCTTCGAAAAAGGCGAAGGCTGCCATTTGCATGACGTGGACGGACAAGCCTTCGTGGACTTTTGCTGTTCCTGGGGACCGCTCATCCTCGGCCATTGCCCGCCGGCAGTGGTGGAAAGGGTGCAGGCGACGGTGGCCAACGGCATGTCGTTCGGCACCCCCACGCCGCACGATAACCTGATCGGTCAGCTCCTGCTGGAGAACCACCGCTACATCGAGATGGTGCGTTTCGTGAGCAGCGGCACGGAAGCGGTCATGAGTGCCATTCGCCTGGCGCGGGGCGTGACGGGGCGGAATAAGATCCTCAAATTCGAAGGTTGCTACCACGGCCACGTGGATGCGCTGCTGGTGAAGGCCGGGTCGGGCCTGGTCACCTTTGGCATCAGCACGTCGGCGGGTGTACCCGAATCCTTTGTCCGCGAAACGCTCGTGGTCCCCCTGGCCGATCCCGAAGCACTGGAAGCTGCCCTGCGTGAACACGCTGACGACATTGCCGCCATCATCGTCGAGCCGATTCCCGCCAACAACGGACTGCTGCTGCAGGATCGCTCGTTCCTGCAACTGCTCCGGGAGAAAGCCACCGAGTACGGTTGTCTGCTCATTTTCGACGAGGTCATTTCGGGGTTTCGGGTCGGTTTTGAAGGCGCAGCGGGGCATTACGATCTCCAGCCGGACATCCTCACCTTTGGCAAAATCCTCGGCGGCGGCATGCCCGTCGGCGCCTATGCGGCCAGTCGTAAGATCATGGAGCATGTCGCACCGGTCGGACCGGTGTACCAGGCCGGTACGCTGAGCGCCAATCCCGTAGCGATGGCCGCCGGCTTCGCCACGCTGACCGAACTGCTGCAACCCAACTTCTATACCGACCTGGAAGCGAAGACGCTGCGTTTCACCGGCCAGTTGCAAGATTTCTGCGATCGGAACGGCTATGACGTGACCTTCCCCAGCATCGGGTCCATCTTCTGGCCAACGTTTAGCCGCAAGCGCATGCGCCGTGCGGATGAAATCGACGGTTCCAGCATGGCATTATTCAAAAAAATGCACCTCGCCTGCCTCCAGCGCGGGGTGTACTTCGGGCCCTCCGGCTACGAGGTCGGTTTTATATCGGCCGCCCACACCGATGCCCACCTGGATTTTGCGGCGGCGCGGATTTGCGAAAGCCTGGATGTGGTATTCCAGGAATAAGTCCTTTTGTGGCTGATCCCCGCCATGTGAAAGCTGCGCTGCTGACGCTACGCTGCCTTCTCCGCTGCCAGCACCTCTTCAATAATGGTCAACGCTTTTGATTTTACCCGCTCCCAATCCTGTTCCAAAGCGGTGTTCCAGGCCCGGGTATCGTGGTTTTTAGCCACCCGGATCAGGACTTCGAAGAAGCGGTTGTACTCGGCCAGGCTGTATTGCAGGTGACTGCCACTCCGAATGATGTTGCGGAGGAGTTCCTGTTTTTCTTCTACGTCGATCAGCACATCGATGGCCAGTTGCAACATCGTATTTTGCCGTTCCCGGTTGGTAAAATGGGCGCGATGTTCCGGGCTGAGTTCCTCGAAAAAGCCTTCGTAAAACTCATTGATGAAGCCGCTGTTGTTGCTCAAACAACGGCGGTAACTATTACGCACGCTGCTCTGCGCATCCCCCGTTTTCATACTCAGCTGCCGGAAACGCATCAGTACTTCGTGCAGCTCGGGGAAGCGATCATTGGGGTCTTCCCGGAGCATGGTTTCCATGATTTCCGCCAGGTCGGGATTTTGTACGGCGCGTAATTTTTCCCGCCGGTGCTTTTTTTCCTCAAAGAAGCGGGAACGATTGCGCATGATCTCCAGTACCGAGTCCCCCTCAAATAAATCCTTGCCGGTCAACATTTTATAGGCAACCAGGCCGATGGAAAACTGATCGGAATAGCGCATGGCGGAAAAGGAAAGCCGCTCGCCGTCGCCGCGCAGGTACTCCGGGCTAAGGTACTGGCAGTCTTCCCGGAATTTACCCAGGGAGCGATCGTCCCGGCCCGCCTTGATAATGTCGAAGGGCGAGATCATCAGTTGATTCTCTTCATCAATATAGATTTTGGAGGGGCGTACATTAGAGTGCAACAGGCGTTTTTGCCGCAGATAACCCAGGGCTTCGGCCAGCGAGAACAGCCAATCCACCGCTTGCGAAGGCGGTCGGGGTCCGGTCTTGTCGAGAATCTCGGTCAGTACGCCGCCGTTCACGTATTCGCAGATGATATAGAAAGGAAAACGGTCCAGCGATTCGCTGAGCAGTTTAATGATGTTGCGGTGTTTGAGCAGGGACGCCTGCCGGATCTCGTGCTTGATCTCTTCGGTCAGTACCGGCACTTTTAACACCTTGGCGACTACCTGCCGGCCCGTAAATACGTCGCGCAGCAGGAAGATCAGGGCGGAATGGCCTTCGCCCATTGACCGTCCCAGTTCATAGAAACCCCGCAGGCGCTGTCCCATCACCTCTTGCACGATCTGCATTTGATCGCTTACGCCACGCAGCAGCATCTCCGGCTGGGTGAGGTCCAGGAATTGGGGCAGGTTGCGCTTAAACTCTTCCAATTCAGCCAGAAAACCGTGGCGGATGCGGTTCATTTCGAGGTTCCTGGAATCGTTGCCCAGCAGGCCCTGCCGGTCGCCATCCAGCACACTCGCAAAGCGCGCTTGCTGTCCCCACATGCTCAACTGCAGGTCGTCGAAGCGTTTGGCCAGCTCGCTGAACCGTTGAAAAGCCCGGTCCAGCGATTCCGTTTTGGCCAGGGTCTCGATGCGGTTGTCTTGTGGTGGTTGTTCCATGCTGGTGTTATTAGTTGTTAAGCTGCGGTCCGCTGCACTGGGTAGGCGTATCCACCTCATTTTGTTTGAAACCCGTCACGAATGCCCGCAAGGTAAGGACTTACCGGGCAAAGTGTGGGCAACGGAGGCGGAGCAGAAAGATGGCTGTTCGTGCCAAAGCACTACTGCGCTACCGGTAGCGTACCTTTCGGCTTCAATTTTTCTTTTTTCAGATGATGATCAAAATACACTTAAAACCGGGCAAAGAAGTGCCCATTCTGCGTTTTCATCCCTGGGTGTTCTCGGGCGCCATTGCCCGCGTGGAGGGGCAACCCGAAGACGGCGATGCCGCCGAGGTATACGACCGGGGCGGACACCTGCTGGGCGTCGGACATTTTCATAATGGCAGCATTACCGTACGGATGCTGAGTTTCGGTCCGGCCGATCTGAACGATGCGCAGTTTTGGGTGGATAAGTTGACCAAAGCCGCAGCGGCGCGCCAGGCCATCGGCTTGCTGGACAATCCCGTCACCAATTGCTTCCGGCTGGTGCATGGCGAGGGCGACGGGCTGTCGGGCCTGATCGTGGATGTCTACGGCTTGACCGCCGTGTTACAATGCCACAGCGTGGGCATGCACCGCCAGCGCCATTTACTGGCCGCCGCCATTTGCACGGTGCTGGGCCAGGACTACGCCGTCTATGACAAAAGCGGGGAAGCCTTGCCCCCTAAATATGCCGCTCACCAGAGCAATGGCTATCTGGCCGGTCCCGAACCGTCCGACTTGCCCACCGGCATGGTGGTCGAAAATGGGGTACAATTCAAAATTGACTGGGTGCAGGGCCAAAAGACGGGCTTTTTCCTGGATCAGCGCGACAACCGGGCCCTGCTCGGTCACTTCGTGCGCGGCAAAACCGTGCTCAACGCTTTTTGTTATACGGGCGGTTTTTCGGCTTATGCGCTGCGGGCCGGCGCAACGGAGGTCCATTCGGTGGACGTATCGGCGAAAGCCATGGCCTTGGTGGAAGAAAATATCGCGCTGAATGCTCCGTTCGCGGGGGAGCACCACGGTTTCTGTGCCGATGTGCTCCAGTTCCTGAAAAATGCCGACCGGCGCTACGATGTACTGGTGATCGATCCCCCCGCTTTTGCCAAGAGCATGGAAAAG
>JBKJKS010000054.1:0-8485 GCA_046597295.1 Saprospiraceae bacterium | reverse complement strand
GTTAGGTGGGTTGGGCCATATGAAGCTGTTACATTACTGGTCTGCTGTGCCAGATCAATTTTTTATACGTTAAAAATATTTTCATGAAACGCATCCTACCCTTTTTAATAACGCTATGCTTTGCCAATACTATTTTTTCTCAGGCCAAAGGCGACCTTTTCCGCATATTGAGCGATGAATACAGTGCGCTCACCGTGCGAAATGATCTGATGCGGGATGCTAAAACAGAGATTCTTTGTTGCACTTACATCATTGAAGGCGACGAGATTGGCTACAACAACCTCAAAATACTGGCCGAAGCGGCACAAAGAGGCGTCCAAGTCAGAATGATCCTGGACGGTTTGGGGAAAAGAGTCCCCTTGGCGATGCTTTTATACATGAAAGACCAGGGCGTGCAAATCAAAATTTACAACAAAAAAACCTGGAAAAGACCGTTCATGCTCTATCGCCGGCTGCATGGTAAAATGCTTATTGTTGATGGCCAGTACGCCCTGATCGGAGGACGCAATCTGGATGACCAATATTACCGCATGGACTCCGTCGGTAATTTCCTGGACCGCGAGGTGCTGATACGCAGTGACCAGGCTGTCGACGAGGCGCGCCAGCATTTCAATGAAATGTGGGAACACGAGGTGCTCTGCACCGATCTGGAAGGCTCCTTCAATCCAGCCGACCGTAAGCAATGCCAGCTCAGCCTGGACTCCGCTGCGCTCACCGTGAAAAGTCAGATGCCGATGCTGCGCAAGGTCCGGGGAGCGGACAAGGTCAGTCTTTCGGACGTGGTGAAACCCACCGCCAATCCCGTACATTTTGCTTGTCCGAGTTTTACCCGCCGGAAAAACGGCCGTATCCGCCGTTCCAACCGCATCGACCGCCGCGTCTCGCACGCGTTGCAGGAACTGGTAGCCGCGGCCGACAGTACGCTGGAAATCGAGTCCTCTTATTTCCTGCTGACGCCCAGCTGGATGAAATGCCTGAAGGCGGCGCACAAACGGGGCGTCCGCATCCGGGTCATCACCAATTCCGCTACCTCCAACGATCTACCGATCATACAGGCCGTTTACGCCAACCGGCGGGCGCGTTACCGCCGGGCAGGCATTCAGTTGTACGAATACTGCGGTAAACGTACGGTGCATTTAAAAACGATGACCATCGACAAACAAGTCGCGATGATCGGGAGCTACAATTTGGATAACACCTCCGAAAAACACAATACGGAAGTGGTTGCCTGGGTAAAGGATCCATTGCTGGCACTTCAGCAGCACAAGTTGTTTGAAAAATATCTGACACTTTGCCAGCCGCCCGGAGGCGAATGCCCTGCCTCCATGTCTGTTCTGAGCGAGGAGCAGAAAAAGCGTAAAAGAAAAGTAAAAAGGCATCGCTTTACGGTGGCGCTTTTGGCAGGGCTGGTGTTATAGATTTTTTTGCCCCATGGTCCGCGCACCGAACCACAGGATGCATAAACAGCGGTATGGGGGCGGGAGAAGCCGGGCTGGTCGTGCGAAACTGTCTTAACACCCGCCCCGCCGGACGATTCCCTGCCCATCAATCGACGGCCCTGCGTTTGGAATTTGGCCGGCATACTTTTTTACAAAATAAATTAACGGCCGCCTGATTGCCGGTGAATAACATGCCTGGGTAAGTGGCTGTTTCTTACAGACACAAATCTTTTATCGTTAACCAACCAAATTCAAATTATGAAAATTCAACTTTTTCGCAGCACAGGGTTACTAACGCTTACCCTGGCCTCCCTGTTCCTCCTGTCTTCCCAATCGGAAGGCTGCAAATCAAAACCCGGCAGCTGGGAATCAATCGGCAGCCGTAATGTGAATTATGAGCTCGACAAGGATGAGATCATTGCTACCCGATTGGAAGGTATTTTCACCGCCATTCAGGTTCGGGTAAAAAATGCGCCGATCAACATGCAAAAGCTCGAAATCCAGTATGGCAACGGGGAAATTCAGGAAATCGAACTCCGCAATAATTTCCTCGCCAATAGCGAAAGTAAGGTGATCGATCTTCCCGGCAACAAACGGGTGATCCGGAGAGCGGTATTCTGGTACGATACCAAGAATATCTCTGAGCGTAAAGGGGTAGTTGAATTATGGGGCCGGCATTAAAAAATCCTGATCTGAAAAAGCGTCCTGCTTAGCGGGTCTTTAGAAAAGTGCAGAGGGTTTAAAAGACTTAGAATTTTATGCTCAAACAATTGATCTCATTGTTTTGCGTATATTGTTTTAAGCTTTTAAGCCCTCTTTTATTTTACCTGCTCCGTCAATTTTTTAATATCCTTTGCAATTGCCTGGCCGTTTTAAATCCACATTTTGAAGCTATGAAGTCGATCGTATATTCGGGATTATTCAGCATTGTATTGGCATACTCTTTTCTTAACATGGTTAAGTATTCCAGGACAGTAGAACCCGTTTTTTCTTTAAACACCCGGCTAAGATTTCTTGGGCTCATACCCACTTGACTGGCAAGTGATTCAATACTATTTTCTTTCGAAAGATTGTCGATGAGCAGATCCTGTACTTCATGAACCTGTGGATTAATATGATTCCTGTAATCCAGGTAAATGCTTTGTTGTTTGTGTTTTCCGCTTCTTCGGTGATACACGACCAGACCCCGGGCTACTTTATGCGTAAATAGCGCACCTTTAAGTTCCTCCAGAATGGCCAGCGATAAATCTATCCCGGCACTTATGCCTGCGCTGGTGTAAACATCATTGCTTTTTACATATAAAATGTCAGTAAGTACTTTTGCCTGTGGAAATTGCAGTTGTAATTCATTCACCCTTCGCCAGTGCGTCGTACATTCCGTGTTTGTTAATAACCCGGCATGACCTAAGGCAAAAGCACCATTGCAGATGGAACAGACAGTGATGCGCGTATCTGAGCACTCTTTTAACCAATCAAAGAAGGCTCTTTCCGCCATAAAAGCGATGCTCCTGACGTAATCAGCATCCATGCCAGGTACGAAGACAAAATCACCTTCCTTTAATTTTGCCTCTTTGTAATGGGCAATTTTTCCAAATCCAAGACCTGAAGTACTGACCGGCGTTTCCTGGAAGCGATAAAATTCAATGTCTACTTCGAAACCATAAAATTTAGCTTCGGTAAAAACCTGTACAGGGCCCGCCAAATCAAGCAGTTCAACCGTAGGTGGGATGATAAAGGCCATTTTTTTCATTATAAAATCAGTTTATTTTTATTCCAATTCCAAATTCCAGTGCGATATTATTCATGTTACCATCTAGATATAGAATATCGGAGCCTTTGGTAGGCCAGGGATATATGGGTATATACATACGGTACGTAAAAAAGTATTTTTTCCAACCTCGCTTTAGACTATACATCAATCCATAATCAGGGCTTAAAGCACTGATCGTAGTACCTACCTTGTTGAAATTTTCATTATCCAGGGTTTCCCGGTAAGTTGTATACTTCAGCCCGGCCATAACTAGGAAAGTGTTAGACCATCTTTTAGCATACAATGTAATGCCGAACCCAAATTTTTGATTTAGTGAAAAGTTGTAGTTGGTTTTTATGCCATTAAAATATCGCTGGGATATATTATTAATATTAAAGGAAGAGTGTGCAGCAATGCTGAGGCGCTTGCGGGGATTCCATTGGATTAGATTTGTAACCAGCAAATCCGTCCCAAAATTTGTATGAATACCAATAGCCGGCTCGATGGTTAGTTGCCGTACCATTGAATGTTTATTGGTTACCACTGCGCTGGCTTTTTGTGCGAACCCATGGGCGCAAATTAAAAGCGAAATCACGAGGAAGAGAAATTTTATTGCTTTCATGTGAATTATTTAAAAAAAATTTTGAAAAAACGCGTGCATTCAGTTTACCTGTTTCGAAAATAATGATTTAGTCCCTTGACAATGTTCGGATTTTTGGAGCCCACGTGATCCAGGTTCCCCTCCATATTTTTTTCCAATTTAATATGCGTATAGTGGTCCTGTAGCGTCTGATAAAATGCCTCAAAAGGGGCTTGCATCCTGCCGCTGTTTTCTGCTTCCCCGATGCCCATAAAGACCAATTGTTCCCGGTCCTTATTTTTAGCCCGGTTGTCCTTTTCAAATTGTAGCGCGATCAGCTCATCGAACCACAAGGAAGGGCTCAGTAAAATGTAGTTGCCAAACAATGTATTATCGGTACTAAAAGCATAAGCCCCGAATAGTCCCCCATAGGAATGGCCAAGAATTACCCGGCTGTTCCGGGCCGTATCCACCCTAAAATTCTTCTCGATGGCCGGAATTAATTGCGTTTTGATAAAGCTTAGAAATTCCGGACCACCGCCCGTTACGGAACTGACCTGGGAGGGCGTATAATCTATGCTGCGGTCCTGCCCATACCCTAGACTGATGACCACCACGTTTGAAACCGCCAGCTGGTCTGCAATTTCTTTGCACTGGTTGGATACGAAATCAAAATTTTCCTGCCCATCTAAAACATAGATGGAGGCATACTTTTCCACGGCGGCAGCGTAGTTGGCAGGAAGGCCAACTTTTATGTTGTACGTTGCGCCATTCGCAGTTGACTGAATGGCAAATTCCTGCGTCGACGCGGGATCAAATACTTCTTTTTTACACGATCCCAACCAGCTTGCAAGCATAAGGGCACTGGCGATTACCAGCATTCTTGGCAACATGACTGCATTATTTTTCATGATCATTTTAGTTTGAAATTATTTAGTTTGTTCTAATTGACAATGCAAAGGTGAACCATGCCCAGGGACGGAAAAGGACAAGGGCACGTCAGAAACGGACAAATGAATGGTGTGCTTTAGTGCAGACTACTGGACATTTTGATTTCAGACATTTGACTTGGGCCAGCAAAGGCTTGATATTCAATTTCTTCCGTAAATCTGTCCAACGTCCAACGTCAAAATGTCCAGTAGTCTGACTTTAGTGACTATGCCCCGCGTGGTCAAGGCGTGCGTTGCCGGCCGGCTTGCTCCCGTCGAGCACTTCGAAACTGGCCATCATACCCGTCGCGTGGTGCTCCAGCACATGGCAGTGGTACATCCACCTGCCGGGCCGGTTGTCGGGCAACCAGGCGATCTTTAAAGTTCCGGAGGGCGGAATATTGAAGACGTCTTTCCAGGCCAGGTAAGCGGGGGGCTGGCCATTCAGTTCCAGCACCTGGAAGAAAAAACCGTGCAGGTGGAAAGGGTGGTGCATCCGGGTGCGGTTCTTGATTTCCCAGACCTGCAGCGCGCCCACCTTGACCGGCTCGTCCAGACCGTGCCGTTTGCCGTTGACCAGAAAGTCCGCGCCCTTGCTCAGGCTCAGGCCCAGGGAGAATTCGATGGTGCGGGTGGTGGGCGCATCCTGGGGCGCCAGTGCTTCGATCATGTTCAGCTTTTCCGGGAGGAAGGCCCGGGAGGGTTGCGTCTGGCCGACTTGTACCGTAGCGTAGGTCTCCAGGTTCTTTTTCGAGCCATGGCTGCCCAGGAATGGCAGCGACTCGATAGAAAATATCTCGCCTTCGGCAAAGGGCCCGGCCGCTACGTCGATCCGTTCGCCGGGTGATAATAGGAATTCGGTCAGGGTGCGCGGTGCTTCTAGCAGACCGCCGTCGGTGCCGATCATGCGGAACGGCTTGCCGCCCAGAGAAAGCAGGACATAACGGGCGCTGGAGGCATTGATCAGGCGCCAGCGTTCGAGTTGTCCGCCCGCCAGGTCCAATTCCTGCGCTTCCCGGCCGTTGAGCAGCATGGTGTTCCCCTCGCGGCCCATATGGCTTTCGACCCAGCGTTCCGGGAACCAGCCCGGCTGCGTGAAGTTATGGTCGGCGGTCAGCTTCATATCGTCGAGCACCAGCACCCGCTCCCGGTCGAATACCGGGTCGGCATCGTCTTCTACGATCAGGGCGCCGTACATACCGCGCTCCAGCTGGACCGTTTCGTTGACATGGGAGTGGTACCAGAAGGTGCCGGCGTCGGGCACGACGAAACGGTATTCGAATTCTTCACCCGGTTCGATGGGCTGCTGCACGTCGCCATGGCCATCCATCACCGCCGGCAGGCGGATACCGTGCCAGTGCACGATGGTGGGTTCCCGCAGGCTGTTCTTGACCCGAATGACGAGGGTGTTCCCTTTCTTTGCTTTCAGTACCGGGCCGGGTACCTGCCGGTTAAATCCCCAGGCCGGGACGGTTTTACCGGACGCGATGTCCCAGCCGAATTCGCTGGCCTCGAGATGGTAGGTGACGGTGGTCAGATTGGCTTCCATTGTTTGTTCCTTGTATGGTGATCGTTGATTTGCACTTTTAATGGTACAAAGGTCAGACGGTCGCCAGGCCACCAACGGACAGCCATGCGTCAAAAACGGACAAAAGAAACGATGCAGGCAGCAGGCGGCCGATGACGCTTAGGGAAGTCGAGAATAGTATGCCTTAGGTTGGCAGCGGGCAAAAATCTGCTGGATGTTGCTTATCCTATCCTTCACTGCAGGGAGACGATCACGCCGTTCGCCTGGCGGCACAGCCCCATGGCCCGCGTACCAAACCACAGCTGGCCACGCCGGTCTTCCAGGATACAGAACACATTATTCGCGCTCATCCCATCTTGGGTGGTAAAATTACGCGTGGACTGACCATCGTAGCAGAACACGCCCTGACCATCCTGGCCCCACTTGCCATCCGTTCCGTACCAGATACGACCGGCCTGATCTTCGTACAGACTCCAGATAGACATATCGACCGTCATTTTGAGCAGGGAATTGCCATCATAGCGGTACAGCCCCTGGTCGCGGGTGCCGAACCACAGCAGTCCCTGCCGGTCTTCCAGTATGCAGGCGATCATGCCATCGGTGAGGCCTATGGTCGAGGTTACATTGCTGAATGTCTGTCCGTCGAAGCGGTACACGCCGCCATTGCGCCAGGAGCCGATCCAAATATGCCCGGCTTGGTCCTCGAACATACAGCGAACCACTTCATCGGCCAGGAAATTGGTGAAGGTTAGGCCATCATAGCGATAGACGCCGGCGTCCAGCGTGCCAAACCACAGGTTACCGCTTTTGTCCTGCAGTATTTTCGAGATCCGCGCGGACTGAACCGGAGCACTTTTCCGCCGGGTTGATTCCTGGAAGGGGAGTAGATCGGTACCGTAGAGGGCTGGAATTTGTAAACTGCTGAATATTTTTCCATCGTAGCGACAGACACCGGCATTCGTACCGAACCACAGCATGCCGGCTTTATCTTCCAGTATGGTGGATATTACATTGTTACTCAGGCCATCTTCAACGGTGAAACGGCTGAAGGTTTGGCCATCGTAGCAATACGCCCCGGTTTCGGTACCGAACCACAGGCGGCCGGACCGATCCTGCATTGCACAATAAATATTGCCCTGGGGTGGCTGTACCGGGCCACTTTTCGCTGGTGCAGCCGACAGGAGGCTGGGTTCGCCGGCACGCTCCAGGGTAAGGTTTTGTCCATGGCAGGCACTGGTCAACAGGCCAGCCAACAGGAGTACATAAAAAGGCAGCTGCATAAACAAGTAAGGTGTTGGGAAAAGCCGGGTTGGTCGTGCGCAGGTGGTCGGATGGAATACCTGCCGCAAGCAAACGGCTGGCAGTACTTTGGATCAAGTACTGCCAGCCGTGCCGGGACTATTAAATATGGATGTATGTTTTTAGCCGCTTAACACCCGCCCCGGCGGACGATGGCATACACGGTCTTGCCCGAAACCGTTAACTGCATATTTGCCGTTTTATCCTTGTTGTTCAGGGCATAAACGACTTCCCAGGTCTTTCCACCGTCGGCGGAGCGGGCGATGCCGCCCTGGTAGCTGCAAAAGAGATAGTTGCCCGCCTGCACCAGGGCATCGATGTGACCGGCCGCCGGCAGCGCTCCGGCCATGGGCTTCCAGGTCGCGCCGTGGTCGGTAGAAATATAAAGTGGGTTCGCCTTATAGCTGTCCTGCCAGGGGCCGAACAGCCGGGCAGCGACCACACCGCCATCGATGGGAAAAACCGCATAGTTCGACCGGTCGTCGGGCAGCACCAGTTTCCAGTGTTCGCCGCCGTCGGTCGACTGCAGCAGACCCTTGGAGCTACTGCCGAGGAGTACGTCGCCCGCTTCGAAGAGGCCCGACACCCAGCCGCCGGTATACACCTGCTTCCAGGTTTTGCCCTGGTCCGCGGACTGGTAGATGCCGGTTCCGGCGCCGATGAAATGGCTGCCGTTGGCGCTTTGCAGCAGGTCGTGGACCGTCTTGTCCGCCAGCTGCCCGTGCATGGGTTGCCAGACGTGCGAACCGGGCTTTTGCTGAAAAAAACCACGTTGGTAAATGTTGACTACGGGTCCCGCTTGACCCGGGCTAATATTCAGGATCATGTTGTCTGGCAAAGGCTGGCCGAGGTTCGAGAAAAATTCGCCGGGATTCAGGCAGCATGCATGGAGGTTTTCCTGTTCCCAAACCCCCTTTTCCGGCTGGCGACTGTGGTATAAAATACCATTTTCGCCACCCA
>JBKJKS010000018.1:0-6499 GCA_046597295.1 Saprospiraceae bacterium | reverse complement strand
ATCACAACAGCGCTAACGCACTTTAAAAACAATTAATTTTAAAAAATAAAATAATTACCGGTACTTTGCGCTACATTTTAAACAAAAAATTTAAATATGACCACACAGGAAATTGCCGATCGCCTGGTAGCGCTCTGCCGCGAAGGGAACTTTGCACAGGTGTACGCGGAACTATACGCTCCCCACGCCAAAAGTATCGAACCGCCCCATGCCGCCGGTTTGCAGAGCGTGGAAGGGCTGCATAATTTTGCAGCCAAGGGTGAAGCCTTCAATGCCCAGTTTGAAGCGTTTCACAGTTCTTATGTCAACGACGCCATCGTGGCGGGCGATTACTTCGCTCTGGCGACGGGCTTCGAGGCCACCCACAAGACCGCCGGCCGGATGCATATGGAAGAGATCGCGCTTTACCATGTACAGGACGGCAAAATCGTGTCGGAACAATTCTTTTATTGAAAATGACCAGTCAACAGTTACTTGGTAAAGACACATGATTGATCCTGCCGCCTTACAGCAATTTGCCTTGGCGCTACCTGAAACAGCGGTAACGTTGCGTGCCGGCATCCAGACTTTTCGAGTAAAAAAGAAAGATTTTGCCACGATCAACCCTGCCAAATACCGGGCGACGGTGAAATTAACGCCGGAAGACCAGGATGTTTTCTTAGCGATGGGGCAGGGCGCCCTCTACCCGGTGCCTAACTACTGGGGAAAGTTGGGCTGGACCCACCTCGACCTTGAAAAAGCAACTTGGGAAATGTGCCAGGATGCCCTGCAAATCGCCTGGTACCTGGCCGCGCCCAAGACGCTGCTGGCCAAGTACCCGCACCTGAGCGGACTGGAATAAGGCACCGCTGCCGCTGCGTTATTCACTGGACGCGGCACCAGGTGGCTTGAACCCTTTTCCAGGTTTCCCGTTACCCCAGCACATCTTCCGGCATTATGCTCCACTTTGTCCGCTGTCTTGTTCCCCTCCTCTTGCTCCCTGTTGTGGTGAAGGGCCAAATCAATCCGTCCGCCATCGACATCGTGCGGGACAGTTTCGGGGTGCCACATATTTTTGCCAAAACCGACGCCGAAGTCGCCTATGGGCTGGCCTGGGCGCACTGTGAAGATGATTTTGCCACGCTGCAAACCTGTTTTCTGGCCGCCAAAGGTCTGCTGGGGCAGGTGACCGGCAAGGAGGGGGCCGGCGTGGACTATGTCGTGCAGGCCATCCGCGCCCGCGAACTGGTGGTAGAAAAGTTCGCTGCGACTATTTCGCCGGATTTCCAGCGCGTGCTGCAGGGCTACTGCGATGGTTTCAACCGCTTCGCCACCACCCACCCAAAAGAAGTACGGCACCGCGATCTGGCGCCCCTCACGCCGCAGGATATGGCCACGTTCGGTGTGCTGCAACTGTTTGTGTTTACCGGCGGCGATGCCGCCCTGCAAGCCGTTCTCGGTGATCAGGTGCCGCCCGCGGTGCTGCCGGCGGTACACGGTTCCAACGGTTATGCCTTTAATTCGCGCAAAACGCAGGACGGACAGGTGTACCTGAACATCAATTCGCACCAGCCCTGGGAGGGAATTGTCGCTTGGTATGAGGCGCATCTGTGCAGCGAAGAAGGCTGGAACATCACCGGCGGCTTGTTTCCGGGTTCGCCCTGCATCCTGCACGGTACCAATGAGTACCTGGGCTGGGCGCATACCGTGAACCACCCCGACAAGCTGGACGTATATCAGTTGGAGATGCATCCGCAAAATCCCCTGCTGTACCGCTTCGATCGGGAATGGCGCACTTTGGAGGAACGCAGCATCCGCCTGAAAGTAAAGGTGGCGGGTGTGCCGGTCAGCGTCCGCAAAAAGGCCTGGTGGAGCGTGTACGGACCGACGTTCAAAAATAAACGCGGTATGTTTTCCATCCGCAGTTCGGGCCTGTTCGATATCCGGGCGCTGGAGGAATGGTACCGGATGAACAAGGCGCGCAGCTTCAGCGAATTTCATCAGGCCTTGCAAATGGAAGCTATTCCGGGCTTCAACCTCGTGTACGGCGACCGCTACGACACCATTTTTTACCTGAGTAATGGGAAACTGCCCCTTCGGGCGCCCGGCTATGATTGGGCGCAGACCGTACCCGGCAACACCGTTCATACCCTGTGGACGCAGTTCCATCCGTTGAAAGACCTGCCGCAGCTGCTCAATCCACCCTCCGGTTATTTGTTTAACAGCAACCACTCACCCTTCAACGCCTCCGCGCCGGCCGATAACCTGCACCCCAACTGGTTCGACCCGACCATGGGGTACGAAACGTATGAAAATAACCGTAGCCGGCGCTTCATGGAACTCATCGCTCCGCTCGATAAAATCAGTTACGACGATTTCAAACGCATTAAGTACGGTCAGTAGTGGTGCGAGATCCGGATAGTCTGCCGCCTGTAGCCGTAACAGGCTATCCAGGTTAACGGCATACTATCCGGATCTCGCACCACTACTGACCAGCCTGCAGCGCTGGAACCGGCAGTCGGACATCGGCAGTGTGGGGGCCACCCAATTTCTGGTCATTCTGCAGTACGTGTCCATTAAATACCACCTGACCAACATTTACCAGCGCAAAACCCTGACCCGGGCCGAAAGCCTGGATGCCCTCCGGCACACCAAACGCTACCTGTTAAAGCACTTTGGCCGGCTCGAAGTGCCGCTGGGCAATTACCAGAAAATGGTGCGCGGGAAGTTGGAACGGCCATTGTCGGGGCTACCCGACGCCATTGCCGCCATCTACAGTACGCCGTACAAAAAGGGCATGGTCAAAGGTTTTGTCGGCGATTGCTTCATCCAGCTGGTGCGCTTTACCCCGCAGGGACCGGAGATCGAAACGGTCAGCCCGTACGGCACGTCGAACCGCCCGGAGAGCCCGCATTATAGTGACCAGATGGAGATGTTTCTGGCGCATAAGACCAAGCGTATGACGCTGAATAAGGCCGAAGCCTACGCGCGGGCGGAGCGGGTGTATCATCCGCAGTAGTACCGGTACTTTTCTGACAAAATCTATCCACTATGACGGAGACTTTCCTACGTTTGTCGCGTGGCGCTCCGCAGGATTAAATCGGGCGCCTAACCGCAGCACCATGGAAAAACAATCCGGCCAACTCATCCGCAGCCTCTCGCTGGCGGCCGCCACCATCCTCGTCGTCAGTTCGGTCATCGGCTCCGGGGTGTACAAAAAAGTAGCGCCGATGTCGGCGGAACTGTTATCGCCTTCGCTGGTGCTCTGGGCCTGGGTGCTGGCCGGCGTTATCAGCCTATGCGGCGCCTTGAGCAATGCCGAGATTGCCGGCATGATGGCCGACTCCGGGGGCGAATACGTCTATTTTCGCCGGATCTACGGCCGGTTCATGGCTTTTTTGTGGGGCTGGAGCACCTTTGCCGTGATCAAAACCGCGGCGGTGGCTTCCATCGCCTATGTGTTTTCGCAGTCTTTTAACGCCATTATTCCGTTGCCGCACCTGCCGGCGTCGATCGAAAGCATCGAATTCCTCGTCTTTAAGCCCTTTGAAAATGCGGGGGTAAAAGGCCTGACCATCCTGCTCATCCTGGTACTGACTCTCCTGAACACCCGCGGGTTGAAAGGCGCGGCGGCACTCAGTACCTGGATCACCCGCCTGGTCATGGTGGGCCTTTTGGCGATCGTGGTGAGCGGCCTGGTATTCGGTGGGGGGAGCCTGGCCAATTTCCAGACTCCGTCCATGCGTTACGCGCCGCAGGACTGGACGGATTTTACCTTTATTAAAGCCATGTTTGCGGCCCTGCTGGCAGCATTCTGGGCCTACGAAGGCTGGAACACGGTGGGCTTTATCGGCGGCGAGATCAAGAACCCCCACCGCAACCTGCCCCTGGCGCTGTTTGCCGGCATGATGGTCATCATTGGTGCTTACGTACTGGTCAATTTTACCTACCTCTACGTACTGCCCATCGACCAACTCATTGGGGTGCACGAGGCCAAAAACGATATTGCGGCCGTGGCCGTGGTTCGGCATTTTGCCGGCGGGGTGGGGGCTACGCTGATTTCCCTGATCATCCTGCTCACCACGCTGGGCTGCACCAACAGCACCATCCTGATGCCGCCCCGGGTGTACTACGCCATGGCCAAAGACGGGCTGTTTTTCCGCCGGGCGGCGGAAATCCACCCGACGTACCACACCCCCAATCCGGCGCTGTGGATGCAGGGCCTCTGGGCTTGCCTGCTGGTGCTTTCGGGCAGTTTCGATCAGCTGACCGATATGCTGATTTTCGCGGCTTTCTTCTTCTACGGGGCGACGGCCTTCGGCGTGTTCGTTATGCGCCGCCGCGAGCCGAATACCGAGCGGCCCTACCGCGTGTGGGGCTACCCGGTGGTGCCGGCCTTATTCATCGTGTTCTGCGTGGCTTTGATCATCATCACCTGCTTCAACCACCCGCGCGAGGCGGCCATTGGCACCGTGCTAATGCTGTCGGGCGTGCCGTTTTACTTTAGGTGGCAGGGCAAGAAGTGACACTTTCAAAAAAGTGTCACTTCTCTTCGTCAATACAGCTTGTAAATTTCCATGATATTCGCCAGAATGCCGGGGAAGTCGATCTTCAGATCGATCAGTCTGCCGGTGCGGATGTCGAAGACCCAGCCGTGGACCTGTAGCCCCCTTTGGATATAAGCCTCCTGCACGGAGGCCGTTTTGATGAGGTTGACGCATTGCTCCTGCACGTTGAGTTCGACCAGGCGGTCATAGCGTTTCTCGATGTCTTCAATGACGTTGAGTTCTTCCTTATGCAGGCGATACACGTCGCGGATGTTGCGCAGCCAGGGGTTGAGGATGCCCAAATCGGCAGGCTGCATGGCCGCTTTCACGCCGCCGCAATTGTAGTGGCCGCAGACGATGACGTGCTGCACTTTCAGGTGGCGGATGGCGAAGTTGATCACCGACGCCACGCTCAGGTCCACGTTGTTGACCAGGTTGGCGATGTTACGGTGGATAAAGGCTTCGCCGGGCTGGATGCCCATCAGGTCTTCGGCCGTGACCCGGCTGTCCGAGCAGCCGATGTAGAGAAATTCGGGGGTCTGGCCCTTGCTGAGGTTCTCGAAATAGTCGGGATTCACCGCCAGCTTCCCGGCAATCCACTGTTTGTTGTTCTCAAAGATCTGGTCAATTTTTTTCATACTGGAGGGCGAAAGTTATTTCGCCGGTTAGAAGGTGATTGAATAAGGCGAAATAAATTTCGCCCTCCCTAAAGCATGACATTATGTTCCGGCTGAATCTTAGCCGGCAAATCCTTTTCACCGAGCATTTCCTTGATATCGATTTCGATGTTCCGGCAGATGGTGCTCATCGGCGTGTCATTGACCGCGTTATCGAAGGGATTTTCACTGAACTCGCCGATTTGTTCCATGGTGTAAAACACCCAGGAGATCAGCAGCGAAAAAGGAACGGTGAGCCAGGCGCCCCAATCGGCGAGGGTGTTCAGGTCTCTGAGCAGGCTGAATGGCAGCAGCACGATGAACAGATTGACGAATACGCGGCTGAAAATGCTGTATTGCCGGAAGAGGGGGGTGCTTTTGATGCGCTCGCAGCCGCCCTGCAGGTTGAACAGTTCGGTGATCTGGCGCACCATTTCGCTGTGTTCGAACGGGTCGATCTTTTGCTCCCGTTTGAGTTTGGTGAGTTGGGCCACCTGTAGTTCCAGCAGGAAACTGGCGGTATTGACCTTGCTTTTCATGGCCTCGTAATACTGCATCTTGCCATTTTCGGTCAATATCTTTTGTAAGCCATCATCGAACGCTTCCAACTCGTGGGCGTCATTCACGAAGGTTTGGTGCAGGTTCTCCCGACTGGTTGCCCAGGGCAAGGTACGGCGCAGTTGCAGGCGCAGCACATTGATGTAGGCAATGTGGCGATAGAGGAAATCCTTGGCAAAGGGCTTATCCGGAATATAGGCGATGACCATCACCGCCAGGCTGCGACTGGTGTTGGTAATGCCGCCCCATATCCGGCGGGCTTCCCACAGCCGGTCATAAGCCTGGTTGTTTTTAAAGCCTACGAAAAAGGCCACCGCCGTGCCAATGGTGCCGACCGGCAAAAACGGAATGCCGACGAATTTCCAATGGCATACATTGTAAAGCACGGCCGCAATCAGGCTGATAACGAGGGTGCGCAGCAGATTTTTTCGGGCAAAATGCCACAGTAATTCAAAGGTGAAAATTTTGCCGATGTACATGGAAGATCGTGCAGGGTAGACTTTTAAAACCCGGATGAAAACTGCGCGCAAGGTAGCGGCAAGGTTGGAAAAACAGTGCTGCTGCGTCGGTTGTTCGGCTATGGTGCGGTTATTTTTTTGCCCGCGCGGCCAGGACGCCCAGTGCCGCGTTCAGTGAATAACGTACTGTTTTGCACCCCATGCACCGGACGCGGTACTGGCTGGACGACCGGCATCAGCCGGCTCCCCTTCGCCCCGGCGGAAGCGACTTGGCGACGGGCTTTTTAGCGGTGGGTTTACG
>JBKJKS010000672.1:0-4704 GCA_046597295.1 Saprospiraceae bacterium | reverse complement strand
CTGCTGGCCCTGATGCTGTACACCAACGGACTCGACGTGTGGCGGAGCTGGTTTAAGTAGATAAAATGTTGGTTTAGAGGGGTTTAGAAAAAGGGTTTAGCAGGTTTAGAGCGGTTAAGCGCCAAGCGAACCTTCGACCGTTAGCACGCTTCCTTTTTTCTAAACCCCTCTAAACCTTCCCTAAACCCCTCTAAACCACCACCACCATGAACTACTTCGAATTCTTCGGTCTGCCCCTGTCATTTCAGGTGGACCAGGCCGAGTTGCAACGCCGGTTTTATCAGTACAGCCGGCAGTACCATCCCGATTTCCATACCCTGGCCGAGGCTGCCGAACAGGAAAAAATGCTGGAACTGTCCACCCTGAATAACCAGGCCTGGAAAACCCTCTCCGATCCCGACCGGCGGATGCGCTACGTGCTGGAAATCAAGGGCTTACTGGGCGATGAAACGAACCAGCCCGCCCTCCCGCAGGACTTCCTGATGACCATGATGGATATTAACGAAGGGCTGATGGATCTGGAGTTCGACTTCGATGCCGGTAAATATGCCGCGACCGCGCAGGCCGTGACCGGCTTGGAAAAAGCCCTGGCCGACGATATCCGCCCTACGCTGGCGGCTTGGACCGATGCGGACGGTACGGAGGCACCACTGCTGCGGATCCGCGACTTCTACCTGAAAAAAAGGTATTTGTTGCGCATTCATGAAAATCTGTCTAAGTTTGCACCCGCTCAAAAGGGTGATCAATAGATGCCCAATTGCGCTTTTTTTAGCTTGGCGGGAATGGCGGAATGGTAGACGCGCTGGTCTCAAACACCAGTAACTTCACGGTTGTGCGGGTTCGAGTCCCGCTTCCCGCACTTGGGCGGCTCAGCGGTTTAACCGGGAGCCGCTTTTGTTTTACCCCGCCTGGCTTCCATCTTTTTTTAAAATGATTCGCCTGCCCATTTGGTAATGTGAAACAAAGGCGCGTATCTTTGCGGTCCACTACAGCGCGGAGTGGAGCAGTTGGTAGCTCGTCGGGCTCATAACCCGAAGGTCGTAGGTTCAAGTCCTGCCTCCGCCACAACCAGGGTCTTTCGCAAGAAAGACCCTTTTTTTATGTCTGCATGCGTACCTGGCTCTCTTTCCATTTCTATCCGCTCGACACCCAGGACATTTTCCTGACCCGCGCCCTGCGGCCTTTCCTCACCCAATATATCTGGCCAAAACCCGAAGCCCGGGCCTTCTTCATTCGCTTCGAGGACGAGAAAGGTCCCCACATCCGGCTGCGGTTGCAGGGAGAGCCCGACTGGCTGGCGGAGACGCTGCGTCCGGCCTTGGAGGGCTGGTTCGTGGACCGGGGCGAACGCGTCGAAGTGGCCTACGCAGCCGAACCCGAACGATTTGGCGGCGCGGCCGGACTGGACCTGGCCGAAGCGCATTTCCACCTCTCCACCCGGGTCGCGCTCGATCGCCTGGCCCAAGAGCGGCGTACCCACGGCGATCTGCTGTTCGATGCGCTGCGCATGCAGCTGCTCACGGCTTTAGCCGCCGGCCTGAGTCGCGATAAAGCGGCCTGGTACTTTGGCCAGTTGTATGACCAGTGGCTGCCGCTGTTCTTTTCCCCCACCGACGGACAGCCGCTGGGAGCGGATGGCAAAAGCGCGGTAGCCGCCCAATTCAAAGCGAGCCTGGAAGGACAAAAAGACGGGCTGCATACTGCCTTCGGGGAACTATGGACGGCGGCCAGCGCCGGCCAGTTCGATACCACCCAGCCGGAGTGGCGCCGCTGGCTGCGCGGGAACGAACTGATTTTGCAGGAATTTGGTAATCAACTGGACAAGGCGCTGCCCAGCCTGCTGCACCTCAACAATAACCGGCTCGGCATCAACAACCAGGACGAGGTGTACCTGTGTTACATACTGGCCAATACTTTGTGAATTATGAATTATGAATGATAAAGCATACTATTCATAATTCATAATTCATAATTCATAATTCATAATTCCCCTATTCAAACCGCCGCTTGTAGAACCAGGTATTGTCGTTCAGCGTGAAGCCGACGGTCAGCCGGAAGTAGGTTTCTTCGATGGGCGAATCCGTGCCGAATTTCCCGATTTCAAAGGCAGTGTTGACAAAAGAGGTCTGCTGGCGCGGTAGCACCAGCGGAAAGCCAAAACCGAAGGTCAGGCCCAGATCATCCAGATCTTTGCCGTTCACCGTCCGCGGGTCCTGGCGATAGTAGCCGCCGAAACGGTAGCGGATGCGCTTGCTGTAGTTATTGTACGAGAGGTGATCGGGAATGAATTCCAGGCCCGCCGATACCGAGAACGTATTGCGAAAGGTTTCCGGCCGCACGTCATTTCGATAATTCGACCAATTTTCCAGCCCGATCTGGCCGCCGATGCGGAATTTATTGGCCTTGACGTACTGAATACCGACGCTGAACGTGGCGGGCAACGTCAGGTTTTTCCGAATGGTATCATTGTTCGACAGGGTGTCGGCGGTGATGTACTGCCCGTTGGTCAGGCGGCCCCGGCTGCGTACCACGAGCTGATTGCCGCTGAGCTTCATCTGGTGTTGCCCTTCGCCCGTAGCGCCGATCGTGATCATCCGGGTGGGCGTAGTCTTGTCATTCTCGGCGTAATCCAGCACAAAGTCGTGTTGCACGCCCAGGTTCCAGATAAATCCGTTAATGCCCAGTTCGTCGCGGCGATTGTCCTGGAAATTGCGGTTGGTCTGGGTGCTGGTGCTATCCAGGAACTGTGTGGTATTTTCATAGGTTGTTTTGCCGAACATCCAGCCCAGCGTGGCGCCGAAGGAGGTCTGCTTGTACTTGGCGGCATTGCTCCATTGCAGCCGGTAAGTGCCGCCGCTGCCTTCGAAGCGGTTGAGCACGTCCCCGATATCGGGCAGCGTATCGCGGGTCTGTACATTGTAACCCACCAGCGTGTAGGGCGTGAGCGCGAAGCCCATCCCGAACTGCCAGGGCGACTGCACCTTATCCAGCACCTGGTTGATTGGGCTTTTCAGCGTAAAGCCCAGCGCCAGGTAGTTGAGGTTACCCGTCCAGTAGTCCTGGGTGGCGATGGCGGATTTCGAATGGCTGTATTTGGCGTACAGACCGGTTTCAAAAGCCGTCGTTTTCAGGTGGGCATAGGAAGCCGGGTTGACCAGGTTGAGGTGAAATGGATCGTGGAAAGCCGCCGACTGGCCGGCCATACCCGCTTGGTTGGCAAAGTACTGGTTCACAAAATCGCCGATGCCGTAGCGGGAGTAGGGCGAATTCTGTTTGGGTTGCGCGTACAGCGCGAGGTTGGCCAGGAGGAAAAATGCAAGAGCAAGTAGTCGCATATTACTGTTTAAGTGTGCTTCAAACATTGGTTTTTTTTGAAATGACAAAACGCCGGGCAAAAGTGGGATTAACTAAAATTCAAAATATGGTTCAATCCAATTAAGGTCAGGTTATGTTCCGTTTTTACTGGTAGCACGTCCAAATACGGCGCAAAAAAATCCGCATCGCCGCCCGTCAACAATACTTGCATTTGGCTGCTCCCGGCCTGAAAAAGCCGTACAAACCCTTCTATTTCCAGCACCGCCCCGCGCAAAGCGCCGTTTTGCAACGCTGTTTCGGTACTCCGGCCGATGAAGTCCGCCGGCATGCCCAACGGTACTTCCGGCAGCCGGGCGGTGAAGTGGTGCATCGCCCGAATGCGCATACCAGCCCCCGGCGCGATGTTGCCGCCGTGGTACACCCCATCCGCCGTCAGCCACTCGTACTTGATGCAGGTGCCGCAGTCGATCACCAGGCAATCGGTCGCGGGGTACAACGCCTGCGCCCCGGCCACCGCTGCCAGCCGGTCTTTGCCCAGGGTCTTTGGCGTTTGGTACCCGTTCTGAAAAGGCAGCGGCGTGGTGTGGCTCATTTCCACCACCGTAAAGCGTTCCACCAAAATATCGAAGAGCGCTTCTTCTGCCGCCGCTACGGAAGAAATGATGATCCGGTCCACCCCAGCCTGCTCGCCGTAGGCCTGCAAGTCCGCCGCCGTCCAGTCGGTCCACACCAGGTGTTCCACCATGTCTGCACCCCGGAACAGGCCGATTTTGGTGCGGGTATTGCCGATGTCGAGCGCCAGGTTCATTTGCGGGCGCGAAGGTCGGTTATTTTGGGGGAAAACAGCAATGGACCGGGTGCAAAGCGAAACGGGTAGGCGGTTGAAAGGCGGCGTGGTACTTAACTGTCGGGTTTTAACTTTATCTGAAAACTTAATATGCGAGAACCCAGGGTTGCTGCTACCTTCCGGTCATAATTATTTTGAAAACGATCTCTCCCACTTAAATTTCCGATCATGCATGTCATTTGCCAATTTTTCTGCCCCCCCCCCCCGGCTGTATAGCCAAATTTTCGCTTCCATCTTCTTTTTTTTCCTGTTCTTTTTGCCCAAGCATGTTGTAGCCCAATCCCAATCCGATAATTGCGACAGCTGGGGAATTGAGATAGGTGCGCAGCCAGCCATGAATATCCTATCCCAATTAGGCGGCGACCTAACTGATTGTTCGGATGCCAGTAATGCCTGCGGCAATCTTTACTATTATGTCTCCTTGGTACGTAGTGGAGATCAAAACGGGACCACTCCGTTCAATTTTCGCTTTCTTTCCTTTGATCTCAAGGGTAAACTGATCGCCAGCTCGAACGGGGGCGGGACATCGACTACTTTTTCCC
>JBKJKS010000564.1:0-9568 GCA_046597295.1 Saprospiraceae bacterium | reverse complement strand
GATTGAAGTGTACGTGAATTTTTTACGTAAAAAAGTGGACCGCGACTTTGACAAGAAACTGATTCACACCCAATTCAAAACGGGCTATATCCTGCGGGAAGAGGAAAGTTAAGTGTGGCACACTTGCTTTAGAATCCGGTAAAATAATCACTCGGCCAAAGTGTGCCACCCTTGCGACTTAGATGCAGATACGCACCAAACTCACCATTCAGTTCATTATCCTGGTCGCGGGCATCCTGTTGCTGTCGCTCTGTTTCATCTATGTCAAGTTCCGGCAGATGACGGAGAATGAATTTTACGACAATCTGCGTTCCAAGGCCCTGATGACCGCCGAAATGGTCCTGCATGAAGAGGATAAAATAGTGCCCCTGCCAGACGAGGAGACCGGCCCGGCGGAAGGGGTCAACCTGCCCTTCCGGGAGAATATTGTGATCTATAATGCCCGCCTGCAAAAGGTGTTCGCTTTCAACCGGGCCTCCGAACCACTCTCCGGGGCGGCGGTGAACAGTGTGCAATCAGTTGGCGAACACCGCTTTATGAACGGCCCTTTTCACGTGCTGGCCCTGCGGCACACGAGCCATACCGGAAAGGCTTACATCGTGGTGGCCGAGTCCTTGTTCAACTCCGAAGCCCTGCTCAACCTGCGCAACATCCTGCTCATCAGTTTCTTCCTGGGCATTGGCATCGTGGCGGCCGGTGGCTGGTTCTATGCCGGACAAGCCTTGTCGCCTATGGCCCGCATCGTCGGGCAGGTGGAGCGCATCCTGCCTTCCGACCTGAGCGCCCGCTTGGATGCCCCCAACAGCCATGACGAGGTCTCCCGGTTGGTTATTACCTTCAATCGCCTGCTGGACCGTATTCAGTTTGCTTTCCGCATGCAAAAGGGGTTCATTTCCAATGTGTCCCACGAGCTCAAAAACCCGCTGTCGGTCATCATTTCCCAACTGGAAATCACCCTCGACAAACAGGAGCGTAGCCGGGAGGAATACCGCGACACGCTGCATTCCGTCCTGGAAGACACCCGGGAACTGGGCGAAGTGACCGAAAAACTGCTCCAGCTCGCCCGTGTACACTCCGAAGATGCCAATATCGCTTTCGAGCAGGTGCGCCTCGATGAGATCATGTTGCAAACCCGCGATGCCCTGCTCCGGCTGCGCCCGGACTACCACATCGCTTTCGATCTGGAAGGCATGCCCGACCACGAAGACCAGTTGTGTATCCGCGGCAATGAACCACTGCTGCGGGCAGCCTTTCTCAACCTGATGGACAACGGTTGTAAATATTCGCCGGATAAACGCGTGGCGGTGAAGATCCATTTCGATCCGCAGGGCCGGCACCGCGTAGAGATCGCCGACCACGGACCGGGCATTCCGGTCAAGGATTTGCAGTTGATCTTTCAGCCCTTCTACCGCAGTGCGCAGCATATTCACCTCCGGGGCGCCGGCATCGGACTCTCCCTCGTGGATAGCATTCTGAAGATCCACCACATCGCCGTCGACGTGGCTTCGGTGCAGGGGCAAGGCACCACGTTCTGGCTGCGTTTTCCGGCGGCGGCCTAGCATTAAATATGGTCATTCATTTTACTCCAGACAATGAGAAAATTTTCATTTAAAAAAACGATTTATCTAAGCCGACTGTTGGCGGGCTTCTTGCTCCTGACGGTTCTGCCGTTCGGCCTGTCTGACTGTACGTCGGATCAGCCGGACGAACCCGCCGCCTACCGGCAGGCGACGGCCATTGTGCTGGCCTGGAACCACCTACTGCTCGATCTGGAACGGTACACCCCTGGCTACCGTGCCCCCGTCAGTGCCCGGATGTTTGCCTACGTGGAACTGGCCGGGTACGAAGCAGCCTGGCCGGCCCTGAAAAATTATGCCCCCGCCTCCGCCTTTTGTCCCGGCTACAGCGGCGCCAAAATGCGCAATGTTCCAAACGACTATTGTTTGCCGGCGGGTCTGAACGCCGCCTATGCCCAGGTGTTCCGCGATTTTTTTCCGAACGCACCGCAGACCTGCCTGGATAAAATCACTTCCCTGGAAGAGCAGCAGCTGCACTCGCTGCAGCGGAACGTTCCCGCTAATGTACTCGCACGGTCCGCGTTTTACGGCCGGCAGGTCGCCAAAAGCGTGTGGGACTGGTCGGCTACGGATCTCGCCGGCCATAACGGTTTTTTGTACAATTACGACCAGCGCTATAATGCTCCCCGGTGCCCGGGCGGGTGGCAGCCCAGCGACGACCATGCCATGCCGGCACTGCTGCCCGCTTGGGGAGCGGTACGAACGTTCGTAGTTGGACCCGATCAGGCAACGAGCCGCCCGCCCGTCGCCTTCAGTGAAGCGCCTGGTTCGGCTTTCCACACCGAAGCCCTGGAAGTATTCGCCATGTCCCAATCATTATCTAAGGAGACCCGCTGGATCGCCGAGTTCTGGAGCGACGATCTGCCGGGTCTGACCCTGAGCCCGGCCGGACGCTGGATTTCGATCACCAACCAGGCCGTCGCCCAGGCCCGGCTGCCCTTTCCGAAGGTGATGGAGACGTATATGAAAGTCGGGCTGGGCATCTGCGACGCGGGAATAATTTGTTGGAACAACAAATATAAGTATAATGTGGAGCGTCCGGAAACGTATATCCGCCGGGTGGTGCAACCGGGCTGGTTGCCCCTGCATGCTGCACCGTCCTTCCCCGCTTATCCCTCCGGCCATGCCATGTTTGGGGCCGCGGCAGCCGGGGTGCTGGCCGCTGCCTGCGGCAGCCAGTTCCAGATCACCGACTACACCCACGAAGCACGGCGGGAGTTTGCCGGCATGCCGCGCAGTTTTCATTCTTTTGTGGAAATGGCCCAGGAAAATGCCTTTTCCCGCGTCGCCATCGGCGTACACTATCGCATGGATTGTGAGGAAGGGCTGCGGCTCGGTAAGTTCATCGGCCAGAAAATCGTGGCGTTGCCCCTGTGCCAGGAAGCAGCGACCGCCTTACGACAATGAGAGCGGCCATACATCACAAGCCTGGCAAATAATGGCCATGGTTCCCTACTTTTGACCTTTCCTTTTTAATTTTTTTCATATGACTACTACCCAATCTCTCCTGTCCGAGCGCGTCATGGCCCTCTCCGAATCCGAGACGCTGAAAATGGCCCGTATGGGTCGCGAACTGCGGGCACTCGGCCACGACGTAATCAGCCTGAGCCTGGGCGAACCGGACTTCGATACCCCCGAGCACATCAAGGCAGCCGCCCACCAGGCCCTGCTGGATGGCTACACGAAGTACACCCCGGTCCCCGGTCTGCCCGAACTGACCAAGGCCATCAGCGAAAAATTCCGGCGCGACAACCACCTGGATTACCGCCCCGATCAGATCGTGGTCAGCAACGGGGCCAAGCAATCCGTGTACAATATCTGTCAGGCGCTGCTCGATCCGGGCGACGAAGTGGTGCTGTTTTCGCCCTACTGGGTATCGTACCTGGAAATCATCAAACTGTCCGGCGGGGTACCCGTCGAAGTGTACGCCGGGGTGGAGCGCGACTTTAAGCCCAGCCCGCAGCAAGTGTCTGCGGCCATCACCGAGCGCACCAAGTTCGTCCTCTTTTCCTCCCCCTGCAATCCGACCGGAACCGTTTTCAGCCGCGAGGAACTGCAGGCTTACGCCGACGCGATCGCGCCGCACGAACACGTATTGATCGTCAGCGACGAGATTTACGAATACATCAATTTTACCCACGAACACGTCAGCATCGGCAGTTTTGCCAACGTGAGTGGCCGCACCATCACCATCAACGGTTTTGCCAAAGGCTTCGCGATGACCGGCTGGCGGCTGGGTTATATGGGCGCACCCAAATATATCGCCGACGCCTGTTCTAAAATCCAGGGCCAGGTGACCAGCGGAGCGGCCTCTTTCAGCCAAAAGGCCGGTGCGGTGGCCCTCATGAGCGATCTGGGACCCACCGAAGCCATGCGCGAAGCCTTCCGCGAACGCCGCGACATCATCCTGTCGCTGCTGGAAGAAATACCCGGTATCAAGACCAATAATCCGGACGGCGCCTTTTACGTCTTCCCGGACATCAGCGCCTACTACGGCAAGAGCGATGGCCACACCACCATCCGGAATGCCGACGACTTCTGTGACTACGTGATGAGCAATGCCTACGTCGGCCTGGTCTCCGGCTCGGCTTTCGGCGATCCGAACTGCTTCCGGCTGAGCTATGCCGCTTCCGAGGACATGCTTCGCGAGGCAATCCGGCGGATGAAGGGGGTGCTGGGGCAGTTGAAATGATTGGAAAATAGCCACCAGAAGTTCAATTTGTCGAAAAACAATTACCTTAGTGAAGCTAAATCATGCTGCTTCACTTCAGCCCTGTTGGTGGGTTATTGGCTGCTCGCCTTTGCTTTCACTACTTTTCAGATGACTACTACAGAGAAATTTCCGATTACCCGGCAAGCCCGGCTCGAATTCGGGCCCGATTTGGTGCATTTTCCAGCGTCGTTTCAGGAATATTGGGAACTTTTGGCAGTATGTGAATACCCCATTGAATACCACGACCACCAAATTTTTGCCATGAGTTATGAATCCGACGCACCTGCACGCATTGCTTCTATGATGCTTGCTTTGTTGACCAATATGTTGCTGGAGCAGGACGAATATGTGGTATTTAACCCTAATCGCCCAATCTACATTCCAGCGACCGGGGATGTTTTCAATCCTGATGTTTCCGTGGTGGTGGAGCCGGCCCAAAAATTTGAGTATCGCCCGGGCATGGATGCTGAAATTACGGCGGTTACGGTGGTAGAAGTGCTGTCCAAAACCACCCGCGATTACGACTTAGGGGTGAAATTATCCGCCTATAAAGCCATTACAACGATCAGGCAAATCATTTACATCGAAAGCCAAATTCCGTATGTCACCGTGTACACCAAAATAGAGCAGACGGGTAAATGGGAGAATGTGGTGTATGACGAACTTGATGCTACTTTTGAAGTGTTTGGTACCCGGCTATCACTTCAGCAATTGTATCGAAAAATAACTTTTTTGCCGCGCAATATTTGAACCATTTAATTCAACCTATTTCCCGGCTGCGAATACAGCAACAGCGTCTGGTCGCCGAAATACTCCTTGAACGCCAGTGCAAAGGTCCCGGGACTTGAGAAACCGACCAGCTCGGAGATGGTCTGCGGGGAGCCCGCGCGTTTTTCCAGCAGCACTTTGGCCTTTTCCAGGCGCAATTCGCGGATGAGTTGCACCGGCTCTTTACCGGTCAGCACCTTCAATTTCTTGACGTAGTGCGTTTTGGTCATTTGCAACTTCTTAGCCATGTCGTCGGCCATAAAATCGGGGTCGGCCAGGTTCTGTTCGATCATCTGCACGGTGCGGGCCAGAAAAGGATCGTCGAGGGGAACGCGGTTTTCGGAAAAATACAGATTGAGAAAACGGGCAAAATGTTCGTGCTTGACTTTGCGGGCGTCGAGCAGCCGCTGCACGGAAGCGTCGAATTCGTCGTCGATGACCGGGCGGGTGAACCAGGCGTCGGCGCCAGCGCGTAAAGCATCCAGCTTGCCTTCGTTGCCGTAGCGATCGGTCAGCAGCACCACGGGAATATGGTTCGTCCGCTCCGAGAGCTTGATCTGGCGGGCCACATCGATCCCGGTCTTGCCATTCAGTACCGCATCGCAGACAATGAGATCGGGCAGCAGGTTATTGGCCATTTGCATGCCCTCGTTGTTGGTGGAGGCCGTCTCGATCTGAAAACGATCGGCGAGCAGCGACTTGAGGTAGAGCACGACCTGGCGGTTCGGCTCGATGAGCAGGGCGATTTGTTCCGGCTTGGATCCCGTGTACATGGTGTAGGGATCCGGTGCGGCGATCAGGGAGGCCTGCTGCACCGCTTCGATGGATTGATTAAGCGCCGACTCCTGCGCCTCGTGGCGCAGATTGGCCTGCAGCAGGTCCATTTCCAGTTCCCGCTTATCCAGGCGTTTGCGCCAACGGTCATTGGTGCGATAATTGGCCACCAGGAGCGCCAGCAGGAGCAGGCCGAAGCCACCGCCCAGCAGGTAGGCCTGATCGCGTTCCAGTCGCACATAGCGGGCTTGATCGGCCAGTTCGTTCGTGCGCAGGGCAACTAAAGAGTCGAGGCGCTGTTGCATACGCTGGGTATCTGCCCGGCGCCGGCGGGCGGCGATGGAATCCTGGGCGATGCTGAGTTGCTGCTGGCACTGGAGGGCCAGTTCGGGGAGCTCCCAGCGGCCACATTCTTTCACCAGTACCGTCAGCAAGGCCGCTTTCGAGGTGGGATTGGGATCGTGTAAGGCATCCAGTTGGGCTTCGTTGAGGAAGCGGGTCGCGCTGCGATCGTCTTCGTTGGCCTTATAAATGCCCGACAGCAGCGGCACGGCCCGGGGTGGCACCGCCAGCCGGTTGCGCCGCAGAAAATCGCGAAAACCCTCGGCTTCCACCTGGGCCTGCTCGTAATTAGCCGACTGCGATAGCTGGGTCAGCACCTGCAGCCGGTTGTTCAGCGAATCCTGGACCGCCGCATTTTGCGCGTCCGCCAACGGCAGCGCCAAAAAAAACGTCAGGAACAAGAGCAGGATGGAACTAGAACGAAATATCGGCATCGGGAAAATTTTCAACGCAACAATTTTAGGCAAAAATAGCAGAATTGCGCGAACCAGGATTTAGAATAAAAATGAACAAGCGGTGACGTCGTTCGGACCTTCAAAATCGTTCTTACTGATGTACTTTTGTGGGCCTGAAACGACTCTTTTCACCAGGCCGCTTTCTGACAGCCTTGTAACCATACAGTAATCATGAAAAAATCGCATATCATCGCCATTATTGTCGTCGCTGCCGCCATAGGCATCCTTATCTCGGCCAGCAGTGATGTGACGACCTACGCTAATTTCGCCCAGGCCACCCAAAGCGGTGATAAGGTGAAACTCGTCGGCCAACTCGTCAAAGACCGGCCGATCGAATACAATCCCGAAATAGACCCCAACTACCTCGCTTTCTGGCTCAAAGATGATGCCGGACAAGTGCGCCAGGTGGTCCTGCTGGCCGGTAAGCCGCAGGATTTTGAACGTTCCGAGCAGGTGGTCCTGACCGGCCAGATGGCAGGCGATAACTTCGAGGCCTCGGACATGCTGCTGAAGTGTCCCTCAAAATACAACGACCAGGAAATTTACGTGCGGTCGGAAAAAAAAGGTTGAGCATAAACCATTTCACCTAAATCCACTCGATGGAATACATCGGAGAACACTTACTCCCCGGCCAGCTGGGTCACCTCTGCGCAGTACTGTCCTTTGTGGCGGCGCTGCTGGCCACTTTTGCTTACTTTTTTGCTACCCAGCGCCGGACCTGGCCCGACTATGAAGGCTGGCGCAATCTCGGGCGATTTGCTTTTCTGCTGCATGGCCTGACCACGCTGGCCGTCATCGGCAGCTTGTTTTATATTTTAGTCAACAAATACTACGAGTACCAGTACGCCTTTTCCAACGTCTCGAACGATCTGCCGGTCCAGTACGTTTTTTCGGCTTTCTGGAAAGAGCAGCAGGGCAGTTTCCTGCTCTGGAGTTTCTGGCACATCGTGCTGGGCCTGATCCTGATCCTGCGCAGCGGCAAGTGGGAAACGTCGGTGATGACTACCATCCTGCTGGCCGAAACCTTTATTTCCTCGATGATCCTGGGCCTGTATTTCGGTGAATTCCGGTTCGGCGCCAGCCCCTTCGATCTGCTGCGCGAAATGCCCGAGGCCATCAATGCCCCCATTTTCAAAACCGCCGACTACCTGACGCGGATCGACGGCAACGGGCTCAACCCGCTGCTCCAGAACTACTGGATGACCATCCACCCCCCTACCCTGTTCCTGGGTTTTGCCTCGACCATCGTGCCCTTTGCTTTTGCCATCGCCGGCCTCTGGCTGCGCGACCACAAAGGCTGGCTGCGACCGGCCCTGCACTGGTCGCTGTTTTCCGGCGCCATCCTCGGCACCGGTGTGCTGATGGGGGCGGCCTGGGCTTACGAAGCCCTGTCTTTTGGCGGCTATTGGGCCTGGGATCCCGTGGAGAACACTTCGCTGGTGCCCTGGATCGTGATGGTCGCCGGCATCCACGCTGCCCTGATCGCCCGGGCGACCGGCTACTCCATCCGCACCGCCTACGGGATGTTCCTGTTGTCCTTCGTACTGGTGCTGTATTCCACCTACCTCACCCGCAGCGGCATCCTGGGCGATACCTCCGCCCACGCCTTCACGGAAATGGGGCTGGGCATTCAACTCCTCCTGTTCATTTTCACGTTCGCCGGACTGGGTCTGGGTCTCTGGGCCGTCCGTTACCGCAGCGTCCCGGAAATAAAAAGCGAGGAAAGCACCACGGCCCGTGAGTTCTGGATGCTGATCGGATCGCTGGTGCTGTTGTTCTCGGCGGTGCTGATGACCGGCGCTACCTCCCTGCCGGTGTGGAACAAAATCGTGCAGATCTTCAACCCCGACTACGTCGGCGCGGCATTGAAAGACCCCATCGAGCACCACAACCGCTACCAATTATGGATTGCCGTGTTCATTGGCCTGCTGAGCGGCGTCGCGCAGTTCACGCGCTACAATGAGCGGAATTGGTCGGGGCACTCCCGGAAGTTGGTGCTGCACCTGGGTATTTCGGTAGCCGGCGCGGCCATCCTCACCGCCCTGAATGCCCAATGGATCAATGTGAATGCCTGGCAGTTGTACGTGCTGCTGTTCGCGGCCATGTTTGCGGTGGTCTCCAACCTGGACTACTTCATTTCCGGACTGAAAGGCAACCTGAAACTGGCGGGCTCCATCCTTTCGCACGTCGGGTTCGGGGCACTGGTCCTGGGCATTATGAGCACCGGGCTGAACAAAGCCTGGATATCGTCCAACTCTTTCGCCATGGAGGGCCTGATCGAAGGCATGGGCAATGACGAACTGAAAAAGAACGTGATCCTGATGAAGGAAGCGGCCATGCCCATCCGGGACAATTTCGAGGCTACTTATCTGCGGGACACCATCGAGCGGCAAACCCGCACGTTCACGGTGAATTTTAAAAAGCGGGACCAGAGCGGCCATTATACCGGCGAGGCTTTTACCCTGACCCCCAACATCATGTACGACCGGCAGTTCTCGAAGGTCGTGGCCAGCAACCCGTCCACCCAGCACTATTGGAACTACGACATTTTCACCAATGTCTCGTCTTTGCCGAAAGCCGAACTCGACCCGGAATACGCCAAGCAGCAGGAAGATAGCCTGCGTTTCGAGCCTTACGAAGCCGTGGTGGGCGACACGATTTTTACAAAAAAACATTTCCTGGTCGTCGAAGGGATTACGTAACAGCCCCAGCACCCGGAGTACCACGCGGAGAAAGGCGATCTGGCTTTCGGCATGCAACTGAAAGCTTACCAGATCGATGACCCGCAGGGCTACAGCGTGGCCCCGATGCTCTATCTCCGGCCGGGCAAGGGCGCCTTTACGCTGACGCCTAACATCATGTACGACCGGCAGTTCTCGAAGGTCGTGGCCAGCAACCCGTCCACCCAGCACTATTGGAACTACGACATTTTCACCAAT
>JBKJKS010000450.1:0-8891 GCA_046597295.1 Saprospiraceae bacterium | reverse complement strand
TTTGGTCAGTCGACCTACGAATCCGCTTATAACAGCGGCATGGGCAGCAACGGCCTGACCGCCGCCCGCCACGATGTGCTGGCGCATGTATATGCCGGGCAGTATCCCGAGAGTTTTGATCCGAATCTACCCGCCGAGGTAGTGTATACCGGCCAGCGTACACTAACGGAAATGGTGCAGGCGGGTGGCCAGGCGGTGAGCATCGGCAAACTGATCCTGTCGCCGACCCGTACTTACCTGCCGGTACTGAAAGACATACTGGCGCAGTACCGCAAAAAAATCCACGGCCTGATCCACGTCACCGGCGGCGGTCAGACGAAAGTGCTGAAATTCGTCGAAAACGTTCATGTGATCAAAGACAACCTTTTCGATTTGCCGCCGTTGTTCCGACTGATCCAGGACAGCAGCGGTACCGACTGGCGGGAAATGTATCAGGTGTTCAACATGGGCCACCGCATGGAAATTTACCTGTCCGCCCGCCATGCCGAAGGTGTAATGGCTATTGCCGAAAGCTATGGCATCGAGGCTAAAATCATTGGCCGCGTGGAGCGGGCGGAAGGACAGCGGGTGACGGTGAAAAGCCCCTTCGGAATATTCAATTATCCATAAACTTGAGCACATGTCTCCTTTTCTCGGTTTGCGCACCGTCATCTACCCGCCTGCCGATTTGGAAGTGGCTAAGCACTGGTACACGCTGGCGCTGGGGTTGATGGAGAATCCGCATTTTGCCTTGCCCCATATTATGAGCCATTCATCCCTTTATTATCCTGCAATGCGCAATATCCTCTTCCTCACCCTGTTCGCTTTTACATTTTGCATTTTTTCGGCCTGCACGAACACCGCGCCCGCGGACCGGAGCGTCGAGCTGGAAGCGTCTTTGCTGCAACTTGATACGGAGATGACCGCCATCAATGGCACCCTGGCCGATACGGCGAAAGCGGCAGCTTTTATCAGGACTGCCGAAGAGTACGCTGCACTGGTGCAGCCGACCAATCCCGACAAGTACGCCGATTTGTTACTGAAGGCGGCTGGCGTTGCTAAAAGTGTGGGCAATTCCGCCAAAGCGCTCGAACTCTACGCATCCGTTGCCGGGAAAATGCCGCAGCATCCCAAGGCGCCGATGGCCCTGTTCATGGAAGGCTTTATTCAGGAGAATGATATGGGTGATACCGCTCAGGCCCGGGCGCGCTATCAGGCCTTTTTAGCCAAATATCCCAACGATCCGGATTTTGCGGATGATGCTCAGAATGCGCTGAAAAATCTCGGTAAGTCGCCGGAAGAACTGATCCGGGAATTCGAGGCACAGAATAAAAACCAACCCCAGTAGTCATGCCCCTGGGAGCCGATTTCCTGGCTTTCGTGCGCACCACAGGCCCGGCTGCCCGGCTTCGGCTGGCGCCCACACCGTCCGGTTTTCTGCACGCGGGCAATGCGCTCAATTTTACACTCAATTGGCTGGCGGCCCGGTTGCAACCCGGCGCGGCACTGTTGCTCCGCATCGACGACCTGGATGCTGACCGCAAGCGGCCGGAATACGTGGCCGATATTTTCGAGTCGTTGCGCTGGCTGGGCCTGGATTGGGACGAGGGACCTGTCTCGCCCGAAAATTTTGAGGCAAACTGGTCGCAAACGCGGCGTATTGGCCTGTATGCCAGGGCCTTGGCAGAATTACAGGCGACCGGCCTGGTCTACGCCTGTGCTAAGTCGCGTCAGGATCTGGCGCCCTTTGGTGGGCATTATCCAATTGATTTCCGGCAACAAAATCTTTTCCTCACGTCTCCCAACGTAGCCTGGCGCATGGCCACTCCGCCTGGTTTTCCATTGCCTGATTTCATCGTGCGTCGTCGCGACGGCCTGCCCGCTTACCAGTTAGCCAGCTTGGTGGATGACCTCCATTTTGGCATCACCCACGTTATCCGGGGAGCGGATCTGCAGGCATCCACCGCTGCCCAGCAGTGGCTGGCCCGGCAACTCGGGTGGACAGCTTTTCAAGAAATCAATTTTTTGCACCACCCCCTCCTCACGGACGAGCAGGGCGTAAAGCTTTCAAAATCGGCAGGGGCTGCCTCTCTGCAGGGACGGCATGTGGCTCCCGGCAGCCCTCCATGGCCGCTCCTTGGGCAAGTGGCAGCCTTACTGGATTTGCCAGCGGACCGTAAATACACGGCCGATTCGTTGTTAAATATACTGCGCACTGCATTGATGGAAAAAGACCGATAAAAAACGCGCCGACTCCTCCATGGGAATCGGCGCGTGAGGCTTACATCGGCTTGTCCTGACCTAATTCATCAATTCGTCACTGTACTTCTGCCGCTGGTCTTCCACTTTTTTGGTGAGTTTACCCCCTTCGGCGGCGACCAGATCGGAAAATTCCTTCACCCGTTTCGCGGCAGCGGTGCCGGGATATTTTCCCTGCACATACTTCCACATTTTGCTAAATTCTTCCCGGACCATTTTGGTATCATAATCAAAGACCGGCGTGTTGTCGGCACCATTGGTCAGGGAATGGCGCATCCATTGCTGTGATGCGCGGGTTTCTTCTCTCAGCACGAAGTCGGGATGCGCCTGGTTGAATTTTTCCCAGAATACGGCGCGATCGGCCACCTGCTCCATGGGAATGGTAAAGCCGCCGTCGTCCATCGAGTTTTCCGTCTTTTCCAGCTCGGTTTGCAGCAGGTAGATCTTCATGGTTGGCGTGACATTGCCGGCAAAGAAAGCCGACAATTTATCCCAATCCACCACCGGGAAAACCAGGCCCTCGCCCGTGTGTAGCCGAAAACCATTGTTGCCCAGATCTTTAGAAATCGGGTACTTGTTCATCACGAAGCGGTTGGCGTCGATCGCCTGGTAATCTTCGTCGGTCCATTTAACACTTTCCGTCATTTTATAAAATTCGCCTTCTGTTTCCATCCGGAATAAGAACGATTCCAGTAGCAGGAAAGCGGCATCGGCCAGCGTGCCTTTGGAACTGGCGAAATTCGTTTGCACATAATTCCAGGCCTGCTGACCACTGGCCAGTTTTTTTGGATCCAGCGTTTTGAGAAACATGGACAGCTGGGCCAGTTTACCCAGGTCGGGGCTGGTCGCACGCGGGCCGCTGTACACGCGCTGCAAAGCGCCGCCATACGCCCAGCCGGTATGTCGCTGGGGAGTAGTGGAGGCGACCTTGAAATAAGGCTCGTTCCACTCAATGCCGCGGAGCGTGGCTTTCTCTTTATTAGCGGACACCTCGCCCGTGCCTTCCAGGAATTCTCCTTCTGCCAACTGGGTGATGACTTTGCCACCCTTGTTCGGCTGATCGCGCAAGTTCAGTTTATCCACTTTGGTGATGTACAGATACACTTCCGACTTGGCCGAGGGGAGGGAAGTCGCCGGCGCGGGGGCCGGTGATTGGCTCTGTGGCGCGTTGGAATCGGTGGCATTGCCGCAGGCGGTCAGCAGGGTAGCGACCGTCAGTAGCAACAGGATAATAAGTTTAGTCAATGACATATGTCTGATAATGAAGAATTTGTGAACGATAAATGCTAGCCAAAGCCTTTAAATCAGGGCGTATACACTGCCGGGCGCCAACGTGAGCAATGCAATGAGTACCATGCCGGCCAGCACCACCCAACGTACCGCCATCGGTACGGGTACTGCCAGCGTGCTATCTTCCCGCGAGAAGTACATGGCGATGATGACCTTGAAATAATAGAAAATGGAAATGGCCGAATTGATCACGGCAATCACCACCAGCCAGGGATATTCGCCAAAGGCTGCCGAGAATAAAAAGTATTTACCGAAAAATCCGGCAGTGGGCGGAATACCGGCCAGCGAAAGCATGGATATCGCCATCACGGCCGCCAGAAACGGCTGCCGTTTCCCCAGACCTTTGAAAGCCTCGAAAGAACCGTCACTACCGGGTTCGGCCACGGCCATGTAGCAACCGAACGCACAGATGGTGGCGATGGAGTAGGTGAGGGTATAAAGCAGGATGGCGCCCGCACTGCCCGCCTGACCGATGGCCAGGATAGCCAATAACAGGTAACCGGCATGGGAGATGGACGAATAAGCCATCATGCGCTTGAAATCCGTCTGGAAAATGGCGGTTACGTTGGCCAGCGTCATGGTCAACGCCGCTAACACCGCTACGGAAATGCTCCAGAAGCTTTCGGCCCCGGCGAAAGCCATGGAAAACAGGCGATAGAAGCCGGCGAAAGCAGCAGTCTTAACCACCGTCGCCATAAAGGCCGTGACCAGGTTGGGACTACCGGTGTAGACATCCGGCGCCCAGAAGTGGAACGGCACGGCGGATACTTTAAAGCCCAATCCGACCAGGATCAGCAGAATGCCCAAGTGCAGCATCCCGAGGGAGTGGCGGCCATCAGTGATTGCCGTGGCAATGGCTTGCAGATCGAAAGTGGCGCTGGCGCCGTAGACCAGGGCGATCCCGAAGAGCAAAAAGCCCGTGGCAAATGCGCCCATCAGGAAGTACTTGAGCGCCGCTTCGTTGGAAGCCAGATCGTCGCGGCGGCTGCCGGCCAGCACGTACAAGGGAATGCTGAGAATTTCGATGCCGAGGAAAAGCATCACCAGATTGGTGAAGGAAGTCATGCACAGCGCTCCGCAGAGGCTGAATAACAGCAGCGCGTAGTTATCGCCCAGCGTATCGCTGAGGCCGCGGAAACCCCAGCTGGTCAGCCCGAAGAGGAGCAGTGTAGACACCAGCACGACTGCCGAGAAAGCCAGCGCGTAGGCATCGAACTGGAACATGGTGGCGTAATGAAAATTCCAGCCCATCCCCGTGCCGGTATTCAGGTCGAAAAGCGTAGCGCCCAGCGCCAGCAGTACGCCGACCATGGCGATGGGTTGCAGGATGGACCGCCGCTGGCCCAATCCGGCAAAGAGTACGACGATAGCAGTGGCAAATAGGATGAGTAAGGCGTTCATTTATTTTCAACTGATGCAGTTTATAGCAAGTTCGCAGTTTTCCTTAATATAGATTAAATGGAAAAGATTGCTTTTGTTGCTCATGCTGCTTTTAAAATAACTTGCAAATCTTGTTCAATATAAGGTTTCAAAAATGGGTGAAGTGCACGTCTGGTCACCAAATCTACTTTTCGACCTAATTTTTCCTCCAACTCATCCCCAATATGCACCAGGTCGAACAATGTCAAACGCGTTGTCCCAAAGTCAATCAAAATATCAATATCGCTTTCTGGCTTTTCTTCATTGCGTGCGAACGAGCCGAAAATGCCTACTTCTACCGGTTTGAACGGTTGAAGGACTTCGAGGATGATCGCTTGCTGTTGTGGAGTGAGCATTTTAAAATTTATTTTGTTCGAAAACCTAAAACTGCACAGCTCCCAAGATCCGGTTGACACTACCATCAGTCAAATTCAAAATGACCTGCGGAAAAAAGCCCAGTACCAGCACCAGTGTCGCAATCGTGCCCAGCACCAGCCCTTCCCGGGCGGTTACGTCGGCAAACCGCTCCGTTTCAGTGTTCGTCTCGCCAAACATGGCCATTCCATACGCCCGGAGCATATAAACCGCCCCGTAAATGATGGTCAGGCCGGCGACCGCGCCCAGCCAGAAATTATAGTTCCAAACCCCGTTCAGCAACAGGAACTCGCCGACGAACCCATTCGTCAGCGGCACCGCGACCGAGCCGAGCATAATGATCATGAACAAGGTAGCGAACTTCGGCGCCGATTTGGCAATACCGCCCAGATCCGCCAGCGAGCGGGTGCCCAGGCGCCGCTCGATCAGGTCGGCGATACAAAACAGGCCGACCACGTTGATGCCGTGGCTAAGCATCTGGATCAGGCCACCCTGCATCCCGGTTTTATTCCAGGCCAGTACGCCGGCGGCGATCAGTCCGACGTGGGCAATGGAAGAATAGGCCAGCAGTCGTTTGAGGTCGCCTTGTTTCACCGCGATCAGGCTGGCGTAAACGATCCCGATCACCGCCAGGGTAATGAAGACCGGCGACCAGGTGCTCCAGGCTTCGGGCGACAGCGGTACCATCCAGCGGATCACGCCATAGATGCCCATTTTGAGCATGATGCCCGCGAGCAGCATGGTGCCGCCCGTCGGAGCGGTGGTATAGGTATCGGGCTGCCAGGTATGAAAGGGAAAAACGGGCATTTTAACCGCGAAGGCCAGGAAAAAACCCACCATGACCCAGCCGGCGGCGTTGGGAGATAGTTGTACGGCGACCAGATCGGCCCAGGCGAAGGAGTGCGTCCCGGGCGTTTGCAAATACACGTACAGCAGCGACAGCAGCATGAACAACGAGCCGATGAACGTGTAGATAAAGAACTTCAACGTCACCCGCACCCGATCCTGACCGCCCCAGATAGCGCAAATGAAATAGATGGGGATCAAGGCCAGTTCATAGAAAATATAGAACAACAGACCATCGGTGGCCAAGAAAACGCCATTGAGCGCGCCCACCATCAGCAGCACCAGCCCATAGTAGCGGGACTCGTTATCGAAGGTCCGGCTGAAACTACTGAGCACGATCAACGGCGCCAACAGGTTGGTCAGCAGCACCATCAGCAGACTGACCCCATCCATGCTGAGCGCAAAATGGATGCCTGCACCGGGCACCCAAGGCAGCTGGAAGGTCCAGTTATCCGCCTGTTGCTGGTCGAAGGAGAGTCCACAGAAAGCAGTGACGGCCAGGTTGGCAACCGTGACCGTCAGCGCCACCGTGCGAACCCCAGTACCGCGCAGGAAGAAGGCGAGCAGCGATCCAATAAAAGGAAGGAGTATAAAGAGTAAAGACATCAGTCTTTTTTTATTTTGTAAATCTGGAAATCGTTATCTTCAAACAACTTGGGATAAGGAAGCGAATCATGCCACTTGATGCGTTCGATGATGGCGTAGTGCAGACCCACCGTCGACTTTTCGTTCAGCCAGGTGGAATGCTGGTTACTCTATAATTTTACACGAACAACGTTAAAAACAACAGCACTGCCCCGGCGACCATACCGATCAGATAGTATTCGATATTGCCGTTCTGCAACTTCCGGAATTCCGTGCCCAGGGCTTGCACACCCCGGCCGACGCCATTGACTAATCCATCAATACCCTGAATATCAATGTAGTAATGAAAAATCTTGGATAAGCGTTCCGTTGATTTCACAAACAGGAAATCGTACACCTCATCTATGTAGAACTTACGGGCGATCAGGCGCGTCAGGCTCGATTGTGCGCTGTCGGGTACCGGTACGCTGCGCCCTTGCGCATACACGAAGTAGAGTGCGACGATGATAACCATGACCAGTCCCGTCGTAATCAGCATCAGCGACCATTCGGTACTTTCCGCCAGGTGCAACTCGTTCAGCGGAATCACCGGAGCGCCGGTCGCACCGATCGCGCTGAACCAATGCGCCAGCCAGGCCGGTTGGCCCAGGTGCAGGAAATGCGGCGTGTTTAAAAAACCGCCGACTATGGCCAAAGCCGCCAGAATCATCAGCGGGACGGTCATTATCCGGGGGCTTTCGTGCAAATGGTGCTGCTGCTCCGTAGTACCCCTGAAATCGCCGAAAAACGTAACGTACAGCAGGCGGCACATGTACACGGCGGTCAATACAGTGGTCAGCACGCCCAGTCCCCACCACAGCGGGCCGCCGTGGCCGTAGGCATAGGCAAAAATTTCATCCTTGGAAAAAAAGCCGGACAGCAGTGGGAAACCCGCAATGGCAAAAGTGCCGATCAGGAAGACCCAGAAGGTGATGGGCATGGCCTTGCGCAGACCCCCCATGTGGCGGATATCCTGCTCGCCGCCCATGCCGTGGATCACGCTGCCGGCGGCCAGAAACAACAGGGCTTTGAAAAAAGCGTGGGTCGTGACGTGGAAAATGGCCGTTGAGTAGGCGCCCATACCCAGGGCCAGGAACATCAGGCCCAATTGGGAGACGGTGGAATAGGCCAGTACTTTCTTGATGTCGTTTTGGCGCAGACCGATGATGGCGGCGAAAATGGCCGTGGCCGTGCCGATCACCGCTACCAGGTGCAGGGCGTCGGGCGATAAGGAGTACATGCCGTTGCAGCGAGCCACCAGGTAAACGCCCGCCGTCACCATCGTGGCTGCGTGGATCAGGGCGGATACCGGCGTCGGGCCGGCCATGGCGTCGGGGAGCCAGGTGTACAGCGGGATCTGGGCACTCTTACCCATCGCCCCAATGAACAGCAGGATGCAGATCGTGGTGATGGTCGCCGTGTCGCCACCGTTCAGCCGGGCGAATACATCGGCATACTGCAGGCTGCCGTAGGTTTTGAAGATCAGGAAAATGCCCAGCAGCAGCGCCAGGTCACCGATCCGGTTCATGATAAAGGCCTTACGGGCTGCCACACCGTATTCGCGATTGGTGTACCAGAATCCGATCAACAGGTAGGAACACAGGCCCACGCCCTCCCAGCCAAAGAACAGCATCACGAAATTGTCGCCCATGACGAGCAGCAACATGCTGAAAATGAAGAGGTTGAGATAAGCGAAAAATTTCCAGAAGCCCGCATCATCGTGCATATAACCGATGGAATACACGTGAATCAGGAAGCCGACACCGGTGACGATGAGCATCATCCAGACCGACAGGTGATCGACCAGAAAACCGAAATTGACCTGCAGGCTGCCGACCGACAGGAAATTATACAGCACCCCCTGAATGGGGCCGGAAGTACTGACCTGGTTAAAACAGGCCACGGTCAACAGGAACGACGCCAACAACGTGCCGCTGCCGATGAGGCCGACGGCAGTTTTAGACATATTTTTCCCGAATAAGCCGTTGATTACAAACCCGAGAAAGGGCAGGAAGGGGATGAGTGGTAAGAGTGCATTCATAATTCTGAAATGATGAATGATGAATGATAAATGGCCTACCAGGCTATCATTTATCATT
>JBKJKS010000266.1:0-2626 GCA_046597295.1 Saprospiraceae bacterium | reverse complement strand
TCCACCGCGTAGACCACGTATTGGCCGATCCGGAGGGGGAAATAAGCGTAGTGTGCGGTGATCGCCAGATCGCGGTGCCCAAACCGCAGGACACCGAACACTACGCTTATTTCCCCCTCCGGATCGGCCAATACGTGGTCTACGCGGTGGACAGCGTGGTCTATGATTTCGCCTCCGGCGGCGGCACGGTGCAGGATTCGTCGTCTACACTCGTGCGGGAGGTAATCACCGATACGCTGCGTGATAATACCGGCCAACTCCTCTACCAGATCGAACGATCCGAACGCCCCAATGCCGCGGTGCCCTGGGTATTGCAGAGCATTACCACGGCCGCCCGCACCGGCAGCCAGGCTATTCGCACGGAAAATAACTACCGTTTTCTAAAGCTCATTTTTCCAATGGACAAACGCAGCGAATGGGATGGCAACCGGTGGATCGATCAGAACCGGGAGATCGAAATCGCCGGCGAACGGATGCGCCCTTTTATCAATTGGCAGTACGAAGTCGACTCGATCGATATCCCCGCCATGGTTGGCGCCTTCGCTTTCGATTCGGTGCTGGTGGTCACCGAAGCCGACGACAACAACGTGATCGAGCGGCGCTTTTCCCGGGTCAAGTACGCCAAACACGTGGGCCTGGTCTGGCGCGAGCAGCTGATCCTCGATTCGCAATACTGCAACCAGACGCCGCCACCGGTAGATTGTACGACCAAGCCCTGGCCTGAAAAGGCCGAAAAGGGCTATATCCTGCGCCAGGTCGTGCTGGAATTCAATTAATAAACCGCTATAGTACCTGGGCACATTCCCCAACGGCGTCTACACCCGCCGGTACGACCATCCACCTTTATCCCGCAGCAGTACCATGGCAGAACACGTGTACATTAATATCGGTCACACCCGCAAAACGCATGGCGTACAGGGCGAAATGAAGATCAGCATCGAAGACCGTTATCTGGAAGATTTTCTGAAGAACGAGCGTATTTTCCTGGACGTGCAGGGCGTCAAAGTCCCTTACTTTGTCGCCAGTGTGCGCGGCAAAGGCGATCTGATCCTGCTGCTCGAAGAAGTGACCAGTAAGGAAGCCGCCTATGCCCTGCAATCCCGGGAAATCCACCTGCGCGAGACCGACCTCATTCCCGACCACGAACGGGAACTGGAGATCGAGCCGGAAGAGACCCTGGCTTACGCCCACATCATCGGTTTCAGGCTGGTGGACGAAACGTTGGGCGAAATCGGCCCCATCCGCGAAGTGCTGGATATGCCGCAGCAGGAAATGGCCTTTCTGGACTATCAGGGCCGGGAAGTGCTGATCCCGCTCAATGCACAGCTCATCCTTTCGATCGATGAAAAAAGCCGGACGGTGCGCATGGATTTGCCGGATGGGCTGTTGGACTAAAAAGCAAAGGTTACTTTATTATTTATTTAACAAATATTTTAGATTTTTTCAGAAACTATTTCAAAAGCCAGGAGCGTTCTGATGGGGAAATTTCCAATCACCAAATTCAAAACTTCCCCTCCTATGTACCACATCATCGAAAGAAATGAACGTCGCAACCGGCAGAGCGCTATTATGCTAGCCGTCACCCTCCACGTCGCTTTGGGCGCTTTTATCTACCTGCAAACCGGAGAGAAGCCTGCCCGCAAAGCGGAGGTGGCTCAGACGGCTCACAAGACGCTGGCCCCCAAGGCCCGCCCTGCCGCCCAGCCCTGATTTACCCCAGTACATTAGTGCCGTTTCGGTCTACAAAAACGCCGCGCTTCTTTCCGGAAGCGCGGCGTTTGTCGTTGGCAGCTGAAGAAAGGCTGCCTTACTGCTTCACCACTTTTAAGGTCCGTACTTCCGTAGCCGTGCGCAGCTGTACCAGATAGACGCCCGGTGTATAGCTGGACAGATCCAGCGGAAAGGCGGTCGCCCCGGCCGGCTGGCGGCCAGGTGCCTGGAGCGTTTGGAGGTGACGACCCAGACCATCGAAGAGTACCAGCCCAACGGACTGCTCAGTGGGCAAATACAGCATTAGCCAACTCCGGCCAGGGCTGGGATTGGGGGTGACCGCCACCTGCAACACATCCAGGTTGGGTGTCTGCGTAGCCACGACCACCTGATAAGCCGGCAGCATAATATCGTCGACCCAGGCGCGGTCGGAACCCTGCGACCCGACGGCATCTTTCGCATAGCGCCAGGTGAATGTATGAATGCCGGCGGTGACCGGGTAGCTGACTTCCGCCCAGCCCTCTTCGCCGCTCCATTTGTCCACTTCTACATTGTCCACCAGAAAGTACAGAAAGTCATAGTCGGCCTCCGAACTGATCCGGCGGGCAAAACCGATGGTTCCGTCGTTAATGATGTTCAGGGTGAGGTTCATGACCGACTCCTGGTTGTTGAGGATGCTCCCGGAACGCGAACTGTAGGAACCCGTGTAAGCCAGCGGCGACGTGATCACCCAGGGTTTATCACCATCCTGTACCCAGGGATAGGCCAGGAAATTGTGGCTTTCAAAAGTCTCCAGGATGGGGTTGATGGTCAGCGGACCAAAGTCCTGTACGGCTTCGTAGGGGGCAGCCTGCACGACGTAGTGGAAGTTGGCCAACGTCACTGGTGGCGCGTCCGCAGCGACGGTGACGGTAAA
>JBKJKS010000216.1:0-2823 GCA_046597295.1 Saprospiraceae bacterium | reverse complement strand
CATTGACAATCAGAATGTTGTGATTTTCAACACGCAACAAGTCCAATACAAATAGAGGCTGTCGCAAAAGGTTCAGTTGACCGGTTTACCGGTGGCATCAAACAGCAAATCTTTATGCTTCACCTCGGCCTCATACACCGTTGTACCATCGGCGCGGAGGATTTTAGCCGCCTCCTTTACTTTTTTGCCTTGTAAAGCAGCCTGTACCGGCGCGGGCAGATCGGCGACTTCGATCTCCGTCTCCGTTTCGAGCCACAGGCCGGCAGCGGAGAAATTGGCGGACATCTCCATTTCCTCGACTTGCTCAAATTCGGCTTCCCAATCGCCATTCTTTTCCCGCCCCCATTCGAGCTCTTTCACGTTGGAGAACTTCTGGTTAAAAGCGGCCAGGACGGCGGCAGGTGGGGTCTTTTGGGCACAGGCGGCGAAGTGGAAACCCAGGCCCACCAGCAGCAGAATCATTACCTTTTGCATATCTTAAATTTTTTATCGTGAAATAATGGGACAAAGATGGGCAGCGATTTTGGAGACATCCTGGAGACGCAGGGGCGCCACGGGGAAGGGCGCAGGTATCTACAATTTTCCTCCAAAATCGCCGCTCACCTTTGCGGCCACGTTACCCCTATCAAAAAACCCAATCCCTTATGCGTTACCTGATTCCGCTCCTGCTGCTCTTCCCTGTTGCGCTGCCCGCCCAGGAGCGCAACCTTGATTTTTACCTCGCGCAGGCCGTAAAGAACGGCCCCGCCTTCCGCGATCTGACCAATCAGATCATATTAAACCGGCAGGATAGTTTACTCCTCCGCGCGGCATTGCGGCCGCAACTCAATGCGAGCGCGGCGGCCAGCATCGCGCCCAATTATCGGGGCTTCGGTTATGATCCCGCCCTGAGCAACGGCGGGTTTTTCAACGCCCTACTCGGGGTAAATCAGCCGATCGTGCTAAAACAAACCCTTTCTGCCCAATTTCAGGCCCTCGACGCGCAAAATGCAACTTTGAAAAACACCGCCCGCCTGACGGAACAGGACCTTCGTCGCAGCGTTGGGGCACAGTATATTGCGGCGTATGGCCTGGCACGGCAACTGGCTTTCAACCGCGAAACGCTCGACCTGCTGCGCCGCGAAGAAGCCGTTTTCAAACGCCTGACCGAACAAAATATCTATCGACAGACGGATTATCTGACCTTCCTCGGCTCACTTCGCCAGCAGGAAACCACCGTGCGTCAACTCGAAATTCAGTATCAAAATGAGTTTGCCACGCTTAATTACCTCTGCGGATTGACCGATACGACGGCGGTTCCTTTGACGGCGCCCGCGCTGGCTTTACCCGTTTTGCCTGCCGTAGAACAGACCGTTTTTTATCAAAAATTTGCGCTCGACAGCCTGCAAATCCGCGCCGACGACCAACTGATTGATATTCCGTACCGCCCCAGCATCAGCCTGCTGGGCGATGCGGGCTACAACTCTTCTTTCCTGAGCCAAGGCTGGAAAAATCTGGGCTTCAGCGTCGGCGCGATGGTTTCGGTACCGCTCCGCGACGGCGGGCAGCGCCGATTGCGCCATGCAAAAACCAGCCTTTTAGAAAATACCCGGCAAGGCTACCGCGACTTTTTCCTGCTACAGTACCGGCAGGAAATCGCGCAGTCCCGGCAGGAAATCGCCGCACTCGACCAACTCGACCAATCGGTGCAGACCCAGCTCCAGGTCGCTCGCACCCTCACCGATGCGAATGGCCGCTTGCTACGCACCGGCGAGGCGCGGGTGCTGGATTATTTAATGGCCCTCGGCAATTACCTGAACGCCCAGAATCAATTGACCATCAATGAAATAAGTCGCCTTCAAATACTGAATCAATTGAATTTCCGCAACGCAGTAGATTAACCCACGCCATCAGTCGTGGGTTGAAAATCCCGCAAATTCCAGCCAATGGGCGGCAATAAATAGTTTCAACCTTTTTTGACATGCCTTTTTTTAAAAAAATCCTGTTTTTCGCCCTATTCGTCGCCCTTAGTTGTCGCGCCAAAACGACCCCGCCACCGGAGCCGCCGCCGGTCAGGCCCGGTACGCCGGTCACCGTCACCAGCATCGAGATCAGCCCCTTGCGCGAGGTGGCCGAACTAAATGCAACGGCCGCTTTTTTGCAAAAAAGCATGGTGAAATCCACGGCCAACGGCTACCTGCGCGGCGGCAACATCCGGCTGGGACAATTCGTGCGGGCTGGTCACTTGTTGTTCACCCTGCAAAACAAAGAAGCCAGCGCACTCGGAAATCTCGTAGCTGCGGTGGATACGGGTTTTCACTTCCAAACCCTGCTCGACATCCGGGCCAATCAGACGGGCTTCGTCACCCAGCTGGATCACCAGGCGGGCGATTATGTGCAGGACGGCGAACAACTCGCCCTAATTAGTGAGGCTGCCAGTTTTGCTTTTGTGCTGGATTTGCCCTTCGAAATGCGCCGCTACCTGTCTCAGAACAAGACGGTGGAGCTGATCTTGCCCGACAGCGTCCGGCTGCGGGCCACCGTCGCCTCCGCCATGCCCACCGTGGACCCGGTGTCGCAAACCCAGCGTTTTGTGCTAAAAATCCCCCGCAACATCCGGGGCGGCCAAAACCTCCCTGAAAACCTGATCGCCCGGGTTTTTTGGGTTACATCGGTGAAACCCCGCGCCGTATCGCTGCCAAAAGCAGCCGTACTGACCGACGAAATGCAAAGCGAATGGTGGGTCATGCAACTCAGTGATGACAGCACGGCCGTGAAAGTACCCGTCCGCACCGGCATGGAAGCGGGCGACCGGGTGGAGATTCTGGAGCCGGTGTTCAAGCC
>JBKJKS010000158.1:0-3293 GCA_046597295.1 Saprospiraceae bacterium | reverse complement strand
ATAAATGGCTTCCGCCTCCGCGGTTTTGGCATCCAAAAACTTGCCGCCGACGATGACCTCGAACTGATCGGAGTAGAAAACTGCCTGGCCGATCATGGGCGGCAGTTTCGTTCCGGGAAATACATGGATCATGCTGGCATTAGGCAAGTAGACGAACTGGCCATGGGCCGGTGCGAAGTGCATCAGAATAATCGTCAGGGAGAGCAGGATACGCATGGCAGAGTTGTTTTAGAACTCCGGCAAAATTGGGGCAGCCCGGCCTGGCAACCCATGACCGTGGTCAGTACCAGGGGGAATTTTGGTCAGCAAGCCGTTCGGGTTGGGTGGTTCATTGAACCTGCGCCTGCGCAGGTTTTTAAAACCTACGCGGGCTGGACTTCTAATTCGGCATCTCCCGCAAGTGGCCCAATTTCAGCACCGTCACCACGCCCCCTTTGATATCCACGATCCCTTCATTCTTGAAATCGGTGAGGGTGCGGATGAGGGTCTCTTTAGCCGTGCCGGCCAGGGCGGCGAGGTCTTCGCGGAGGAGTTGAATGACCGGACCGCTCTGGTCGCAGAGGTGGGTCAGCGCCGTAGCGACGCGTTTGCGGACCGAGTTATAGGCCAGCTCGATGAGTTGCTGCTCCCGCTCGGCAATATGGTTGGCGAGCATCTTGATAAAACGGGCATTCACGTCGCGGTTGCCGAACACGAGCGCGGCGAAGTCTTGCTTGGGTACGAGTTTGATGCTGCAATCTTCCAGTGCAGCGGCGCTTTCCAAGTAGGTATCTTCTTTGAAAAGGGATAGAAAGCCTAGAAAATCGCCGGTTTGGGCCACTTTCACGATCAGCTCCCGCCCGTCGTCACTGGTTTTTACAATCTTGACCTTACCACTTTCCACAAAATAGAGCCAGCGCGGATGCTCGCCTTCCCGGAAGATCAGGTCTTTTTTCTTGTAATGCCGCAGCTCGCGGTTCTCCGAAAGATGCTTGATCGCCTCCAAGGCCCGGGCTTCGTCAATAAAGCGCTCGAGCGAGCCGCCCGCCTGGGCGGAGGCCGCCCGCAGCCGCTCGCTTTTTTTCAGCCGGGCTTCGATGGTTTGCAACAGCGCGACATCGTCGAACGGCTTGGTGATGTAGTCGTCGGCGCCGAGCGACATCCCTTGGCGGAAGTCTTCCCTTTCGGCTTTGGCCGTGAGAAAAATGAAGGGAATATCGGCGGTCCTGGCCGAGTGACTCAGGATATGCAGCACCCCGTAACCGTCGAGTTCGGGCATCATGATGTCGCAGAGAATGAGGTCGGGTCGTTCGGCCTGCGCTTTGGCGGCGCCGACTTTGCCGTTTTCGGCGGTGCTGGCTGCGTAGCCGCTGAGGGTCAGGATCTCGGCGAGGTTCTCGCGGACATCCTGATTATCTTCGATAACGAGGATTTTTTGCATGTGGCTGCAAAAGTAGTCCCTCTTCCAGTGATTTTAATCAATCTGCGCACTAACCCCCGTCATAGCGGCTGAATAGGCAACCCGGCACCTTTGCCTACACTTTTATCCATAAAACGCTCTGTTATGAACTTATTTGCGCCTGTATCCAGCCTGATGACCGATTATAAGCACCTGGTGATCGTCCATCCCGAAGAATCGCTGTTGAAAATCAAAGAAATTTTTGACACGCATCATTTTCACCACATCCCGGTGGTGCGCACCCGCGAAGTCGTCGGCATCATCAGCAAAAGCGATTTTGAACACTTTATGGGCGGTGGGTCAGTCAGTGAAGACGATCGCTTTCTGAATGAAAGACGCCTGCAGCGCACCACTGCCCAGGACATTATGACCAAAGGATTGGGTAAGGTCGAATCGGATGACCGCCTCAACGTCGCGGTGGAGATTTTCACCATGAACCGCCTCCATGCGCTCCCGGTTGTGCAGGACGGCGAACTGGTGGGCATCATCACGCCCTACGACATTCTGAAAGCCCTGGGGGCGGAAAAAGTGGCCGATCCCAGCCGCGTGTATGAAAATATCGTCTCGCAATGATGGATCCTGCTTCCATTCCGCTCGTTACTGCAAAATGCGACGGCGGCTGCAAGGGCTGCGGCAAAGCCCACCTCAAACTGTTAGGCTGCCACGACGCAGCCAGTCGGCAATTGCGCGAAAGCGTAGAACAGGCGCTCACCGCGTTCCCGATGGCCCATAAGCTTATCGAAGTCTGCGAACCGAACGCCATCGCTGCCGCAGGCGTGACGGCCACACCCGCCCTATTGATCGATGGGCAATTGATGGTGCAGGGCCGGGTGCCGTCGCCGGCAGAGGTAATTGAAATGTTCCGTGACCGCTACCTGCACCGGAGTAAACTGCACCGCCTGCGCAGCATTACGGTGGCGGTAGACATCAGTCGGGGCTCGGACAGCGCATTGCGTTTCGCCTGGCACATCGCCCAAAAAGTGGGCGCCAGCCTGGAGGTAGTGTATGCGATGGACAGCATTTTTGTAGGGCATACATCTTCGGCTTCCGGTTTCCTGTCCGGCTACCAGCACACCATGGAAATGGAGTTGGACGCTTTTATCCGCGAAACGATGGCTCCACTAGGGGTAATGTACGAACCGCTCCACCCTGGTGCGCCCGGGCAACAGCAATCCCCGGCTATTCCCGCATTACGCTCGAAAGTGATTTATGGGTACCCCGATGCGGCTTTGGAAGCCTGCTCCCGGCAGGTGGATCTGCTGGTGCTCGGTACCACCAATCAGGGGGCGTTGGGCAAAAAGGTGTTCGGATCGGTCAGTACCGAAGTGTCCCGGCGGGCGCATTGCCCGGTCCTGCTGGTCCCCCCCGATGCCGAATTCCGGGGCTTGAAAAATGTGCTGTACGCCAGTCACTTCGATTCGCTGAGTACGCTACGTATCCGGCAGGCGCTATCGTTCGCCCGGCATTTCGACGGGCAGGTCCACTTCGTGCACGTCGGACCAGGCGGGGAAAAAGGGACAGACCTGGAACGGAAACTATTCGAAGCGAGCTATCGGGAATCGCCTGGGGAACCGCCGTTTTTGTTCTCCAACATCGTGGGCGACGATGTGCTGGGAGCGCTCTACGATTATGCACTCTACCACCGCATCGAACTGCTGGTGTTCGTCACGCACCAGCGCAGTTTTTGGGAAAGCATCCTGCACCGCAGCATCATCCGCGCAGCGGCCGGCAGCACCAGTTATCTGCCCATACTGGTTATGCATTCGGATGATGATATGCTGGCGTAGCCGCTTGGCATTTCCATAATGACCTGAACCGCGGTAATCAACAAACCTGCCGGCGATTGGACGTCGGC
>JBKJKS010000060.1:0-4544 GCA_046597295.1 Saprospiraceae bacterium | reverse complement strand
ACGGGTTCGGCATTGACCGTCCGGCCGGCTTCCACCAAAGAACCGCTGCTGGTTTTTATAACCGGTCTCGTCCTGATGCTGGATCGTCTGCTGTTTGGTTGGACCGATCGGAGTATTGGTAAAGGCATTGTTCTGAAAAAACCGAACTGAAATTTATGATGCCCCGGCTTGGATGCCGCTGGTCACCGGAGGTGGCCAGCGGCATTTTTGGTTTTAGGAAAATTAAAAATTGTTTATCTATTTGTTCAAAAAATATATAGTTTATATTTTGTCTAAATTGAAAATAATCAGCCTTGGCCCTGCTAAAAATTCGAACTGCTCGAGGTTATCTTTGTTTAACTTTTTGAACCAATATTCATTCAATCATTAAACAAAATTAAGCGATAATGGAATCACTTTTCAGCACCACTCAATTTTTCCTGGCCGTTCTGGTCCCCAATGACTATGTCGGGTTTACCTTTTTCATTGGGTACATGGCCATGTTTGCCGCATCGGTCTTCTTCTTTTTCGAGCGCCAGGAAGTGCAGGGCAAATGGAGAACGTCGCTGCTCATTGCCGGCCTGATCACCATGATCGCTGCCGTACACTATTACTACATGCGCGATGTGTGGGTCACCACCGGCCAATCGCCTACCCAGCTCCGTTACATCGACTGGACCCTGACGGTGCCGCTGATGTGTGTGGAGTTTTATTTGATCCTCAAAGTATTTGGCGCCACGACCCAGTTGCTCTGGAAAATGATCGGCTATTCGCTCATCATGCTGGTCTGCGGCTACCTGGGTGAAACCGCTTTCCGCGCGAACAGCGTGATTTGGGGGATGCTCTCCACGATCGGCTACCTGGGCATCGTGTATGAGATCTGGTTTGGCTCGGCGCGCAAAATCGCCAACAATTCGGGTGATCCGATCCTCAAGAGCGCCATGTCGGCCCTGGCCTGGTTCGTACTGGTGGGCTGGGCGATTTACCCGATCGGCTACATGGCCATTGAAACAGACGGCTGGTTGCGCAACGTGATCGACGTCCGCAATATGGATCTGGTTTATAACATCGGTGATGCGGTCAACAAAATCGGCTTCGGTCTGGTCATCTACAGCCTGGCCATCCGCTCATCGGTATTGAAACCCGAAGCCTAAACGCCGGGCTTAGCTCCACGGACGGGTGAATGATGGTTAGCCGGTTGATCGGCTGCCCGTTCTTCACCCGTCCTTATTATGTATTGTATAAATCTGGACGCACTGGTTCAGGCACCAAAAAGGTCATGCGCATCACTTATAAGTATTTGCTGTTCCTGGTGTTCTGCAGTGGTCTCGGTGCAGCCGCCCAGTGGTATTTTCCGCGCGGCTGGCCGACGATCGAAGTGGTCATCCTGGGCCTGGGCATTTTTCTAACGGGGATTCCCCATGGTGCGATGGATCACTATATCGCCAGGCAACAAGCCGTCAGCGCCGGAAAAACCTTTCGCATCCGGCAATTCTTAACGAACTATATTCTCTGGATCTTACTGTATACGCTGGTGTGGTGGATCAGTCCCGGCTTTAGTTTGATGCTGTTTTTACTGCTGTCCGCCTGGCATTTCGGAGAAACCGACTTCAAGTTTGCCGGTGCTCGCGGTCGCTGGAAACCGGTGAAAACATGCCTCTACGGTATTTGTCTGGTGGCCTGGTTGCTGCTCAGCCATAGCCTGGAACTGCAATCCTGGATCGGGCTTCTGGTGCCTGCCTGCACGTCTGCCTCCACGGCCATTGCGCAGGCCGGTTACGTCCCTCCGTACTTGTTTTTTATCGTAGCGGCAGGCATGTTGCTGCCGGTTAATTCCAAAAAACAACACCAGTGGTTGATTTGGCTATTCTTCTCCGGCTTCCTCTTTCTATGCGGCAAAATGAGCCTGCTGAGTGGGTTTGCCCTTTATTTTGCGGGCTGGCACGGCGTATTGGCCTTTGTGGACATCAACAACTATTTGCCTTTGCAAGGAAAACTACTGGCGGTCTGGCGTACTTCCATGCCCTTATCCGTGCTGGCCTACGGCTTTCTGATTTTCATTTATTGGTTTACCGATGCCGGGGTTTGGCAGAACGCCGGTCTGCCGGCCATTTTTATCCTGCTCAGCGTATTAACCCTGCCGCATGCCCACGTGATGCACCAACTTTACCGTCGGGTGCAAACAGTTTGAAGGCGTCCTCCAGGGCCGTCTTGTTGCAGCGGGTGGAAAGAATCGATAGCCAGTGGATCAAGGTGGCGCATACCGGATGGTGGGGAACTTCTATCTTTGCCCGCTAGCACCACTTATATGCGTCACACAATCCACCTGCTCGCCGGGCCCTGCTCTTCCTTTCCATTTTGCTACTGGCTGCCCTGCGTACTGCTCCTGTTTTACACCGGCTGCGCTCCCGACACTTTTGATCTGGAGGTCCGCCTGCGTTCGCCTAAAGATCATCCGGTGGTGTATGCCGGCAGCCGGGTGACGGTCCGGTTCGGCGATGGCCCCGACCAGCCGCCGCAGCCGCTCACCGAAAACGGGCGGGCCGTCTTCCCGCAGCTGGATCGGCGCCTGCTGCACGATACCATCCGCCTGACTTATCTGGCGGAAAACGGTCGGCCGTATCGCGTCATTCAGCAGGTCTTTTACACGGCGGCCGATCGCCAGCAGATCGATTTTACCATCGAGCTCATCCCTGAAACGACGCACGTGCAATTTTCGCTGAAGGACAAAAATGGCCTGCTGCCCCACGCCCTGATCAGGATAGACAACAAGATTATGGTTGAATCCGATGACTACGGCTTCGTGGATCTGTACATTCCCAAAACGGCCGGCTCCATGGCCCATTTTATCATTGAAAAAGACGGCAAAACGTTGCTGGACAAGGAAGTGCTGGTCACGGACGAGTATTTCAAGCTGTTTATAGAAGAATGAAGGCCGGATCGGGCAGGAATAAACGGTGCATTTGAACATTCAACGAACGCGTTTTCATGACTGATAAAATTACCCTTCTTCAATCCAAACTTGCCGCAGCGAAACTCGGCGGTGGCCAGGCCCGCATTGATGCGCAGCATAAAAAAGGCAAACTCACCGCCCGGGAGCGGGTCCATTTTCTGCTCGACGAAGACTCGTTCGAGGAGATTGGCGCCCTGGTCACCCACCGCAGTACCGATTTTGGCATGGCGGAGCAGCAGTACCTGGGCGATGGCGTGGTCACCGGCTATGGCGCCATCGGCGGGCGGCTGGTGTACGTGTTCGCCCAGGATTTTACGGTGTTCGGTGGTTCCCTGTCCGAGACGCATGCCGAAAAAATTTGCAAGGTCATGGACCTGGCCCTGCAAAACGGCGCACCCCTCATCGGTCTGAACGACTCCGGCGGCGCCCGCATTCAGGAAGGCGTGAATTCGTTGGGCGGTTATGCCGACATTTTCTACCGCAACGTGCAGGCCAGCGGCGTCATTCCGCAGATTTCCGCCATTCTGGGCCCCTGTGCGGGCGGGGCGGTCTACTCGCCGGCCATGACCGACTTTATTCTGATGGTGGAGAACAGTTCCTACATGTTTGTCACCGGCCCCAACGTGGTGAAAACCGTCACCAATGAAGAGGTGACCTCCGAGGAACTCGGCGGGGCCAGTGCCCACGCCAGCAAAAGCGGGGTGACCCACCTGGTGGCGGCCAATGATGTGGACTGCATGGAGCAGATCAAGCGCCTGCTGAGTTATATGCCGCAGAACTGCCAGTCCATGGCGCCGCACTTGCCCTACCAGCTGAATGACGAGTCCCGCAACGCACTCGGCAGCCTCCTGCCGGAAAATGCCAACCAGCCCTACGATATGCGCGAAGTGGTGGCCGGCATCGTCGACGCAGACGCCTTTTTTGAAATCCACGCCAGCTATGCCGAGAACATCGTGGTGGGCTTTGCCCGCCTGGCCGGGCGCAGCATCGGCATCGTGGCCAATCAGCCCATGAACCTGGCGGGCGTGCTTGATGTGAACGCTTCCAAGAAAGCCGCCCGTTTTGTGCGTTTCTGCGACTGCTTCAATATTCCCCTGCTGGTGCTGGTGGACGTGCCCGGTTTCCTGCCCGGCACCGACCAGGAATGGAACGCCATCATCACCAACGGCGCCAAACTGCTCTATGCTTTCTCCGAAGCCACGGTGCCGCGCGTCACCCTCATCACCCGCAAGGCCTACGGCGGCGCCTACGACGTGATGAACTCCAAGCACATCGGTGCGGATATGAACTTTGCCTGGCCCGGCGCCGAGATTGCCGTGATGGGGGCTAAGGGAGCATCGGAAATCATTTTTAAACGGGAAATAGATGCCGCGGACGACCCCGCTGCTAAACTCCTGGAGAAGGAGCGGGAATACGCCGACACCTTTGCCAATCCCTACCGCGCCGCCGCCCGCGGCTTCATCGACGAGGTGATCCAACCGCGGGACACGCGGCGGAAACTCATTAAAGCTTTTGCGATGCTGGAAAACAAGGTGGTAGAGCGGCCGAGGAGGAAGCATGGGAATGTGCCGCTGTGAGGAAATGTCTTTTCAGTATAGGCCTCGCCCGGCAG
>JBKJKS010000421.1:0-2824 GCA_046597295.1 Saprospiraceae bacterium | reverse complement strand
ATTTGCGGCAGCAGGCACTGCCGGATCTGGTCTTGCTGCCCGCTGTCCGTCGTGGTCAGCAGTGCCTGTACCCGCATCCGTAAAGCCCGCCACACCGGCCGGCCCTGGGCAATAAAGGCATTGAGGGTTCGCTCGTCCAGGCTTTTTTTGTCGAAAATCAGGTCACTGAAAAGGCCCGCTCGCTCCGCTGCCGGCAAATCGAGTATGTGCTCGCCGATGGCAATGCCGGGACGGGGAGCGCCAGCCGTGGAAAAAATGCCGAACGGCAGGTTATGGATTGAAAAGTCGGACTGCGGCGGGATAGAGAGCCAGGGTTGCATTGAAAGCTTTGGATGGTTAAGTAATGTCAACTTTTAGTTGGCAAAACCAAAGAATTGAACAGAAAGCACCAAGGTGCAATTGGTTGATAAGTAACAATTTGCAGAATATTTCATACGCTCCGTGGCTGGCCAGGTAAAATTTGGCACTACGCCGCGTTACACGCCCGGATCGAGCCAGGACTGGTAGTACTTTCCGTCATCGATGCCCATGGCCGCTTCGGTGACGGCCAGCGGACGGAAGGTATCGATCATCACCGCCAGCTCGTCGGTGTAGGTCTTGCCGATGCTCCGCTCCATGGCGCCGGGCGCCGGGCCGTGCGGGATGCCCCCCGGGTGCAGCGTGATGTGGCCCTGTTCGATGTCGTTGCGGCTCATGAAGTCCCCAGCCACATAGTAGAGCATCTCGTCGGAATCGATGTTTGAATGGTTATAAGGAGCGGGAATGCCCTGCGGGTGGTAGTCGTACAGTCGCGGACAGAAGGAACACACCACGAAGGCCTTGGTCTCGAACATCTGGTGCACGGGCGGCGGCTGGTGGACCCGTCCGGTGATCGGCTCAAAATTGTGGATGGAAATGCCGTAGGGGAAGTTATAGCCGTCGTACCCGACCACATCGAAGGGATGCGTGGCGTATACGAGCTGGTGCAAATGCCCTTGTTTTTTGACCTTGAGCAGGAAATCGCCGGTCTGGTCATGGGTTTCGAGTTCGGTGGGCAGCTTGTAGTCGCGTTCGCAGTAGGGCGAATGTTCCAGCAGTTGCCCAAACCAGTTACGATAGCGTTTCGGGGTGTAGAGCGGGTGAAAAGACTCGGCGTACAGGATGCGGTTATCTTCAGTATCGAAATCGATCTGGTAGATCATGCCCCGCGGAATGACCAGATAGTCGCCGTATTCGAAGCGGATGTTACCCAACAGAGTGCGCAGCGTACCGGAGCCGCGATGGATAAACAGCAGTTCGTCCGCGTCGGCGTTTTTGTAAAAATAATCGCGCAGCGACTGGCGCGGGGCGGCCAGGCCGATATGAATGTCGGCGTTGACCAGCAGCGGCGTCCGGCTTTCCAGGTAGTCGTCGGCGGGAGCGACCTGGAAGCCCTGCAGCAGACGCGCCGTCATGTTGCGCTCTACGGCGATCCGGGGAGCGGCCGGTAAAGTGTCGAGTACGGCCCGCACCTGGGTCGGGCGATGCAGGTGGTAGAGCAGTGACGACATGCCGTCGAAACCGATCGTTCCGAAGAGCTGTTCGTAGTAGAATCCGCCTCCGGGCTTTACAAACTGGGTGTGGCGTTTGGGCGGTATTTTTCCAAGGTGGTGGTAAACTGGCATGGGCGATGTTTGAATGGTAACCGGGCATGACCCGGACGAAACACTGCACAATGACTAAGAGCACTATTTCGGCACAAAACTAAGCCCTTGTGCCCGTTGGATGTTTGAACGGAGACAAAAAAGCGCAACGCCCACCCGGAAATACATGGCAGGGTCAGCACGCCGATTTAGCCAGCCGGACCCACAAAATGTTGCTACTTTCCGGCCTTTAAAATCAAGCAACGTGCAGTATGCAAAAATACATCAACTTCATTTCCGGCGAGATCACCAACCTCGCCGTCGGCTATTTGGCCGGTTTATCGGCCTCCATGCTGGTATCCGAGTTTTTTGTCCCCAAGAAATTGGGTAACCTGTGGGGCCTGGCGGCCAAGCGGGAAGCCGTGAGTAAAGACGACTATGGCTGGCTGATGTTCGTCGCCTCGTACGTCATCGGCCTGGTGGTGATGGTCAGTGTTAACTATTTGCTGAAGAAATTACGCAAGCCGGAACCCACCGCTACCGGTCGGCCGACTCATCCGTAGGCACTATTGATCCTGATCCACCAAGGCTTTGGCCAGACTTTTCCACTGCACATCCGAGAAGCCCAGCCAGGCGCCGACGGCAGTGGCGATGTTGCGCACCTTATCCAGCAAATTATGGGTCTCGGTATTGGCCTCTTCATTGCGGCCATGAATTTCTGCGGTCACGCTGGTGCCGGTGCGGGACACCAGAAAAGTACTGGTCGCACTATCGTGCAGAAAATGGGCTACCTCGAACTCACTGTTCAAGGGGCTGGATACCGGCCGAACCCGCATGCTGGTCACTTCATCCGCTTCGTCCATGCGGTCGTCGATGGCTTCGATCTGCACCCAGTCATGTCCATCGCCGGCGTCCGGCCCTGGTCCGGGCACGTCGATTTGCACGTAATCGCCCACTTCCGGCAGCCGGTGGGCGATTGACTGGCCCTGGGCATCGCGGAGGATAAAGGTACTGCTGAGCCCGCTGCAGATATGTTGCCAGTTGTTAATATCCAGCAGGCGCTTGCGGGCCACCTGAAAGAACTGCCGCGCGGCGGCCACGCTGTCGAAGTCCACGGATGCACTGGAATTTTTTTGTACACCGACCTGCTGGTCGGGAACGAGGGCCTGCTTATCTTTCATACAACGTGTTTTGAGGATGCCTAAAAAAACCGTACCAGCCCG
>JBKJKS010000294.1:0-4716 GCA_046597295.1 Saprospiraceae bacterium | reverse complement strand
CTACATCATAAGAACCTTCATAGATGACCCTTTTAATTGGGGTAAAATAGGTTTCGTAGTACTTTTGCTGTCGGCACTGGAGGCTTTGGGTTCCAATGGATTCGATAATCTGTTGGTACCCCTGGCTGCGGCCTTGTTGCTGCAGCCCTTCTTCGGATACGTAAACAGGTTAGAGATTCTGGAATTATGGATCGGCGTGGTGGTATCTATCGGTTTTGTCTTTTTTACGGTCCGGCGCCGGTGGCTTACCTGGGACGGCGCTGTGACCGCCGCTTTAATCGGTCTGTGGGTTCTATTTTTCTCCGGTCTGATCTGGGTCTGGGCGCTGATATTCTTCTTTGGTTCCAGCACTTTACTAGGCCGCTTAAAACGTCACCACGCTGTAGTTTCCGATGCTAAACATGGCCGGCCGCGCGATTTTCGACAGGTCCTGTGCAACGGTGGTATTTATGCTTTCCTGGCCACATTCAGCTCCGGACCGAACATGCCTGTACTCCTCACTATGACCGTATCGCTGGCCGTCAGCACCGCTGACACTTGGGCCTCCGAGATCGGCACGTATTTTCGGGGGCGCACTTACGACATCTGGCGTTGGCAGCCCACACCAGTTGGACTATCGGGTGGAGTGAGTTGGGCAGGCACACTGGGAGGATTGGTTGGAGCAGCCACTATGGCGCAAGGGGGGTTTCTTTTCAATTTTCAGCCTGGCTATGGCTTGTTAGCAGTCATCGTCACGGCAGCTGGTTTTGCTGGTATGTTGCTCGATAGCCTGTTGGGGGCCACCCTGCAAGCCCGTTACCGCGACGAAGAAACTGGCGACCTTACCGACATTCCCACGAATATTTTACATTCCGGCTATCCTTGGATGAGCAATGATGCCGTAAATTTGTTGAGCAATGTGCTGATCGTGGTAGTAGTAGGGTGCGTCCTATCGTTTTTGCATTTTTGAAAAACCTTTCTTCCTCCAGCTAATCCAATTACTTCGATATTTGCCCTCTTTACCCGCCAAAGTCCAAAGGGCGAAGGAGGGTCGAAAACTTTTCTTTCAACTCCCACTCACCATGCCCGAAGCATATATCATTTCCGGTTACCGTTCCGCCGTCGGCAAGGCCGGCAAAGGCGGTTTCAAAGCCTACCGTTCCGACGACCTCGCCGTGGACGTCATCAAACACCTGTTGGCCCAGGTACCCGAGCTCGATCCGAAAATGGTGGACGATTGCATCGTCGGTTGTGCCAACCCCGAAGGCGAACAGGGCCTGCAGATCGGTCGCCTCATTTCCAACCGGGCCCTCGGCAAAGACGTACCCGGCATGACCGTCAACCGCTACTGTGCCTCCGGCCTCGAGACCATCAGCATTGCCGTAGCCAAGATCCGGGCGGGCATGGGCGAATGTTACATTGCCGGCGGCACGGAAAGCATGTCGTTCATTCCGATGACCGGCTATAAACTTGCCCCTAATTATAACATCGCCGCCAACACGCCCGATTACCTGGTCGGGATGGGCCTTACCGCCGAGGCGGTTTCGCAGAAATATCACATCAGCCGGGAAGATGCTGATGCGTTCTCCGTGCGGAGCCACCAGCGGGCCGCTGCGGCCATCGATGCCGGTAAATTCCAGGAGGAGATCGTGCCGGTAAATGTGCCCGAAGTCTGGGTGGAGAATGATAAACGCCGGGAAAAGAACAACCTGGTGGCCGTCGATGAAGGCGTACGCCGCGACACCTCGCTGCAGGGGCTGGCCAAACTGCGCCCCGCCTTTGCCCAGGATGGCGTGGTGACCGCCGGTAACTCCTCGCAGACTTCCGACGGGGCCGCCTTCGTGCTGGTCATGTCCGAAACCATGATGAAAGCCCTGGGCCTGGAACCCGTGGCCCGTCTGGTGTCCTGCTCCGTGGCCGGCGTGGAACCGATTTACATGGGCATCGGGCCCTGTGCCGCCATTCCGAAGGCGCTGAAGCAGGCCGGGATGACCCTGAACCAGATCGAAGCGGTAGAATTGAACGAAGCCTTTGGCGCCCAGGCGCTGGCCGTCATTCGGGAAGTAGGGCTGAACCCGGATATTGTCAATGTGAATGGTGGCGCCATTGCACTGGGGCATCCACTGGGCTGCACCGGCGCGAAACTATCCGTACAAATCCTGAACGAGATGCGCCGCAGCCAGCAGCGGTACGGCCTGGTCACCGCCTGCGTGGGCGGCGGACAGGGTATTGCCGGTATTTATGAAAGACTGAACTAGTGCCGCCAACTTTTAATTGGCGAACTACACACAATAGCGTCCTCCGTAAGGTAGACGCTATTTTGCTTTAAACGCTTCGATCGCCCGTTTGGATGCCTCCGAAAGCGCCAGTCGCCCGCTGATGGCGGCCCGCTCGCTCAATAGTTGGTCCCAGTGCTCCGTGCCCTGCCAGAAAATACGCTTTAGTTCCGCCAATGCTTCCGGACTGTAGCTGCACAGGTTTTCACAAAAATGCGCAATGTAAGCGTCCAACTGCTCCACGGTCTCGAACGATTCCTGGAACAGACCCTTAGTCTTGGCCCAGTCAGCAGTCTGCCACTCACCGGGGGTCAGCGCCAGTTGCGCAAAAGCCCCCGCGCCCACTTTGCGTTCTACCGCCGGACCGATCACGAACGGCCCAAAACCGACCGCCAGCTCGCTCAGCCGGATGGAGGCATACATGGACGCCATGCAGTAGTCCGTCGCCGCCGCCAGACCGACCCCGCCGCCTACTGTCTTGCCGTGGATGCGCCCGACAATGATTTTCGGGCAGCGACGCATGGCATTGATCACCTGGCCAAACCCGGAGAAGAAAGCCAGGCTGGTGTCGAAATCCCGGATCGCCGCTAATTCGTCGAAACTGGCTCCGGCGCAGAAGGTCTTGTGTTCGGCACTGCGCAGCACGACTACTTTCACCGCCGCCTGCTGGCCGACGCTTTGGAACGCCTCGATCAAAGCCGTCAGCAACCGGCTGGGCAGGCTGTTGTGATTGGGGTGAAAAAAAGTGATCTGCGCTACGCCGTTGGGTAACAAATCGGTGGTGACGTAGCCTTGTTCGGTGATGTTCATAAATTGGAGGGCGGAATTTATTCCGCTTAAAGCAGAGAAGAAAAGTACCGGAAGCGGAATAAATTCCGCGCTCCATGCTTACAGGGCGGAAGCGAACTGCCGCAAGAAGCGTACGTCATTTTCAAACAGCAGCCGGATGTCGCCGATTTCGTAGAGGCGCAGGGCCTGCCGCTCGATGCCCATGCCGAAGGCAAAACCACTGTAGCGTTGGGCATCGATGCCGCAATTTTCCAGCACCTGCGGATCCACCATGCCGCAGCCCAGAATTTCGAGCCAGCCGGTGCCTTTGGTGAGGCGGCTGTTTTTTTCAGTGTCGGTGCCCAGCCAGATATCCATCTCCGCCGAGGGTTCGGTGAAAGGGAAAAAGGAAGGCCGCAGCCGGATTTTGGTAGCCCCGAACATTTCCTGAGCGAAATGCAGCAGCGTCTGTTTGAGGTCGGCGAAGGAAACGCCCTCGTCGATGTACAGGCCTTCTACCTGGTGGAACTGCGCATGGGAGCGCGTGGAAATGGTCTCGTTGCGATACACCCGACCCGGCGCAATGATGCGAATGGGCGGCTGCCGTTGTTCCATGACCCGGGCCTGTACCGGCGAGGTATGGGTCCGCAGCAGCATGCCCGGGGCATCCACAACGTAAAAAGTGTCCTGCATGTCGCGGGCGGGGTGATCTTCCGGGGTGTTCATGGCCGTGAAATTATGCCAGTCGTCCTCGATCTCGGGGCCGTCGGCAACGGCGAAACCCATGCGGGTAAAAATATCCACGATGCGGTTCATAGTCACCGCTACCGGATGGCGGGAGCCCAGCGGCAGGGGTTCGCCCGGCGCGGTGAGATCAAGCTGCGGCCCCACGGCGCTGTCGGTCCCGGTTTCCAGCCCGGATTTGAGCGCCGCATATTTCTCCTCCGTCTGTTGCTTGAGGGTGTTCAGGAGCTGGCCGAACGCACGTTTCCGTTCGCTGGGTACGGCCCGCATTTCTTCCATCAGTGCTTTTACCTCGCCCTTAGCGCCGAGGTAGCGAATGCGAAAAGTTTCCAGGGCCTCGGCGGTCACCGGCGCTTCCGCCGCAACGGCCGCCATGGTCAATTGTACTTTCTCAAAAATATCGGACATGCTGCATTGTTGAGTGGATGAGGGTGGTTGATCGGGCGGGGCAAAGTTAGAAATCCGAAGTGATCAGCAGATCCAAACTCGTGCTTTTCAGGTTGAAACGCTCGCCGATGTAGGCGTTGGTGAGGCAGCCTTTGTAGGTGTACACCCCGTTGCGCAAGCCTTCATTGGCCGTAATAAGGGATAAAATGCCACCGCTTTCCGCTTTGAGCAGCAGCGAAGTGAGAATGTTGCTGATCGCATCGGAAGCGGTGCGGGCCACGCGGGAGGGAATGTTCGGTACGCAGTAGTGCGTCACGCCGTGCTTGACGAAGGTCGGCGCATCGTGCGTCGTGGCCTGGGACGTTTCAAAGCAGCCGCCCTGGTCGATGCTCACGTCCACGATAACGGAGCCGGGCTTCATACGTTGCACGATGTCTTCGGGCACCATCATGGGCGAGTTGGCGTGTGCGGAATGGATGGCGCCAATGGCCACATCAGCGGTCAGCAGTTGTTCGCGCAAGTGGATAGGATCCACCACTGAAGTGTGCAGCTGCCGACCCAC
>JBKJKS010000116.1:0-3642 GCA_046597295.1 Saprospiraceae bacterium | reverse complement strand
CTAACTTTATACAGGCTTAACATGGTCTAACTACGGGTGCAATAATTTTGCAGGAAGAATTTTAGTCTTATGAAACGTGAAGTTGATCTGGTTGTCATATCTGATATTCACCTGCGTACTTATGGTTGTCATGCCCGCGAACTGCACAATTATCTGAAGAGCATTAATCCGCGTACGCTGGTGCTCAATGGCGACATCTTCGATATGTGGTATTTCAAGAAAAGTTACTTTCCCAAAGAGCACCTGGAAGTGGTGCGCCGCATCATGAAAATGGCGGTCAACGGCACGAAACTCTACTACCTGACCGGCAACCACGACGACATGCTGCGCAAGTTTGGGGAAATATCGTTCGGGCTGGTCCAGCTGCGCAACAAGCTGGTCTTCCAGATCGACGGCCGTACCTACTGGGTCTTTCACGGCGACGTGTTCGGCGCCAGTGTGCACCGGGCACGCTGGCTGGCCAAACTGGGCGGAGAAGGCTACGACTTGCTCATCCGCATCAACCGCAGCATCAACGCCTGCCGCCGGTTGTTCGGGTTCGCACCGGTGTCCTTTGCGGCTAAGGTGAAAAAAGGGGTAAAGGGCGCCGTGAAGCACATCAGCGATTTTGAGGATACCGCCATTCAGATCGCTGCCGAGCAGGCGTATGACTGCGTCATCTGCGGGCATATTCACCAGCCGCAGATTCGCGAGATCACCGCCAACAACGGTCGCAAAGTGACCTATATGAACAGCGGCGATTGGGTGGAGCACCTCACCGCCCTGGAAATGAACCACGGAGAATGGAAATTGTATAAGTACGACGAGACGGACTTTGAGGTGGTAAATCCACGCCTGCAGGTAGTGGAGCGCGAACCGAAAGTGTATCAGCTCCGCCGCGATGAGGTAGTGCCCGAAACCGGCCTGGCCGCGATGGAGGCGCTGTAATCAAGGGCAGCAACCCGTTTGAATTTCTTTATACAACCGGAGAGGACAGGATACAGATCATTGCGCTCCGGTTTGTTTGGCTTCATACCTGTACCCGATAGCAGTTCATGCAAAAGAAGAGCCGGAGGCAATCGCCGCCGGCTTTTTCTTTGGCAAAAATGAAAAAACAGGAGGCGGGCGCCGGCTACCGCAGGAAGGTCTGATCGACGAGGATGTAATCGAAGCGGACAACGCCCCGGCACTTCAGCACTTCGCCCGTTTGATGACTTTCAAAAACGTGCTCATTACGGCCCACCAGGCTTTTCTGACCGAAACGGCCCTGCAGAACATTGCAGCCACCACCATCGAGAACCTCAACTGCTTCGAAGAAGGCCGGCCCAGTGACAATGAGTTGTTACCCGATCCGGTTGCCGGGAAATGATCGATGTACCGGCGGGTGTAGCCCCCAACGCCGGCAGACGATTGATTTTCGGCGGCTAAACCCGCCGGTACGGTACTTTCAGCATCTTATGTGGCGGAATAAATTCCGCCCTCTTACTTGGCCCGCTCGTACTGCACCGGCCAGGCCACGTCGTCGCCCAGTTGTTTTGACCGCAGCAATGATTTCCAGCAGCAGCCGGATGCGGTTGTCGAAACTGCCGCCATACGCATCGCTGCGCTGATTGCTGAGCGGAGACAGAAATTCATGGATCAGATAGCTGTGGGCGGCGTGGATTTCCACCACCTGATAACCGCTCTGCCGGGCCCGCTCTGCTGCCGCCTGGAAATCGTCGATCACCTGTCGAATACGGGCCACGTCGAGTGCCGCCGGGTCTTCCTGACCGGCCGCAAATGGAAGGGCCGACGGCGCCACCGCCCGCCAGCCACCGGGTGCATCGGCCGGCACCTGCCTGCCGCCCGCCCAGGGCAGGTGATGACTGGCTTTGTGCCCGGCATGGGCCAGCTGGATGCCGGCCACCGCGCCCTGCGCCCGGATAAACGTGGTAATCGTCTGGAGTTTGGCCAGGTGTTCGTCCCGGTATAAGCCCAGATCACCCGTGGTAATGCGCCCTTCCGGACTGACGGCAGTGGCTTCCTGCATGACCAAGCCCGCGCCACCCACCGCCCGGCTGCCCAGATGGACCAAATGCCAGTCGGTCGCGAAACCATCTTCCGAGGAGTACTGGCACATGGGTGAAATGGTGATGCGGTTACGAAAAGTAACGGCTTTAATGGTCAGGGGAGAAAATAAGAGGGACATAGGTGGCAGGGTGTTTACTGATATCATTCCAGGGTAGTAATCAGCTGTTATTCTACTGCCTGACATTTTCCACCCAGGTTTTGTCTGCACAAATAATGGACATCGAGCAAAGAAAATTGGACGAATGTACGTATGACGCATTAAAATTTTCAGGCCGGCGTACTAATCGACGGGCGCAAAGCACGCCAAACACCGGCATGCTGCACCGGGCCCATGCCTTCCTTCGTTTCCGCTGAAAAACCAACCTTTGCCGCAGGCCACTGTTGAAGCGGCCAGCAGACACGCATCCACTATCCCCTTTTAATGTAATCGTATGATTCAGAGAATATACCTGTGCACGTTGATTGGCCTGCTGCTTCCCGCCCTCGCGCAGGCCCAGACCGCCAAAGCTACCCTGTCGGGCATTGTAAAAGACCAACGCGACAAAACGCCGCTCTCTTTTGTGACCGTGTCCATGCAGACCGAGCGGGACAGTTCTTTTTTTATCGGCACGATCACCGATGAGGGTGGCCGCTTTGTGCTGCCCGATGTGCCCAGTGGCTACTACAAGCTGACCGTCAGTTTGGTGGGCTACCAACTTGCTTCGCAGCGGGTGATGGTGGGGAAATTAAGCCCTTATCTCAACCTGGGCGGCATCGAAATCGCGGAAGACGCTCTGGCCGTGGACGAAGTGGTGGTTAGCTCCCGGGCCGACGAGGTGGCCGGCAAAATGGACAAAAAGACCTTCGACGTGGCGGCCAATATCAGCCAGGGCGGCGGCTCAGTGCTGCAGGCCATGCGCAACCTGCCGGGCGTCACGGCGGATCAAAACGGAAAAATACAATTGCGCGGCAGCGACAAGGTGGCCGTACTGATCGATGGCAAACAAACCGCCCTCACCGGATTCGGCAATCAGGCGGGGCTGGACAACATTCCGGCCTCGGCCATCGAAAAAATAGAGATCATCAACAACCCCTCGGCGAAATACGATGCCAATGGGAATGCCGGTATTATCAACATCATTTATAAAAAGAATAACCAGGAAGGCTTTAACGGCAAAGTGGGCCTGACGGCCGGCGCCGGTGCGCTCTGGGAAAAGAAAACGAATCTGCCGACCATTCGTCCGCAGTACCAGTGGACCCCGAAGATCAATCCTTCGCTGAGCCTGAACGAGCGAAAGAACAAGTACAACGCCTTTTTTCAGGGCGACGTACTCGCACAAAAGGCGCTGAACAAGCACGAATTCATCACCCGTACCTATGACGACGGCAGTATTGTCGAGCAGCAGTTCCTGGAAAACCGCAGCCAGCTGGCGTTCACCCTGAAAAGCGGTATCGACTGGTATCTGAACGAGCGGAACACCCTCACTTTTTCCACGCTCTACAACCGCGAAGGGCATATTGACCGGGGCGACCTGCCTTATTTTGATGCGGAACTCGTCAATCGCCGCCGGCTGTGGCTGTATTACGAGGATGAGGTGAATACAGCCGTCAATG
>JBKJKS010000109.1:0-5054 GCA_046597295.1 Saprospiraceae bacterium | reverse complement strand
CTTCGGATCGCTGTACAACCATTCCTACACGCCGAATGCCGAATACGGCATGGATTTCGAGGCCCGTACGATCGATTTTTATTGCCTGCAAGATATTCCCGCCGGCGGGGAAATCCTGATCAACTATAACGGCGACGCCGATAACCACACGAAGGTGTGGTTCGAAAAATGCGCTAATAAACCCTTATTAACCCCAACCAGGTATGGAAAAAGAGTTGGAACAACTTTCCTACGCGGCAGCCTACGCCGAATTGCAGCAGATCGTCAGTGAGATTCAGGACGAGGCCACCGGCCTGGATGAACTCACCGCTAAGATCGCCCGGGCCACGGAGCTGATCCGCTTTTGCCGGGAGCGGCTACGCCAGACGGAGGAAGAAGTCGCCAAACTGACGACACTTTAAGTCCATACTTCCCAGCCAACATTTTCCTAAGGCACTGATAACCAATAAGAAAACACCACGATGAAGTCCCCCTCCATTTCGGGGGAGGGGTTAGGGGTGGGGTTGGCTTATCGCCTTTTCTTCTTGTTCTTCCCCCCGACCTTATCCCACACGCCCCAGTCCTTGACCTGCTTGCGCTCGCGCTTGGCGATGATGTAGCGCACCGAAATGGAGGCGCCGTTCCAGTCGAACGGGCTGGCCTGACCGCCGGTGAGGTGCAGTTCAGGTTTCCAGTCGATGGCGACGTTGATCCGGCCAACCGACAACTCGGCGCCGCCGATGGCCGACAGGCCAAACACGTTATTGGTCGCTGCGCCGGCTTCCTGGTCGCTGCCGTCGATGCCGTAATAGTGCACACCGGCGCCGGTATAAAAATTAATCCCCCGGAACAGGATTTTGTGGTGCTTTTCGCCCAGCAGCGTCACCCCTAATTTATCGGAATTGATGGCCGTGTGGAGGATGCCTTCGGCGGTCCAGCCATTGGTAATGTATTGCTGAACCGTCAGGTTGATGCCGCCATCGATGCGGATGCCCGCTGCGGTTTTGTAGCGCTGGGCATGGGCGGCGGTGTGCAGGAGGAGGAAAAAGAGGAAGGCGGGAACAAAGCGGATGGAATGCATAAAAGGAATAGCCAAGGTCGTTTTTGAATTGAATGCAGGCAAAACGGGGTCCGAAGCGGGGTATTTCCGCTGCCTGGAGGTTTTAAAGATTCTTTAACCAAGACCGTCCTATTTTCGCCGGCTCAAAATCTGCACAGGCTCTTTTCCGCACTGCGTTCCGACCGTTCATGCTTATCCACAAAATCACCCAGTTCCTGCGCTTCTACTGGGGGGCGGTGACCAAGTACCAGCTCCATTCGCCGGTGATCGCCGAGGTGGCGCAGGCCCTGTTGGGCGACCGACGGTGGTACTACGCTTTCCGGGACGTGGAAAACGTCCGCCAGGAAATGTTGCGGAGCAAAGTGCAGCTGGATATCACCGACTTCGGCGCCGGCCAGGCCAGCGGTCCGAAGCCCTTGCGGCAGGTGGTGCGCCGGTCGGCCAGCTCTGCGCGGCAGGGGCGGCGGCTTTTCCGTCTGGCGCAATGGGTACAACCGAAGACTATGCTCGAGCTGGGCACTTCGGTCGGTTTGGGCAGTCTGTACCTGGCCCTGGCGGCGCGCAGTGCCCGCTTTATCACGCTCGAGGGCTGTGGCGCCTGTGCGGCTATCGCCCTGGAGAATCTTGAGAGCCTCGGTTTACCGCAGGTGGAGGTGCGCAGCGGCGCGTTCGGCGCCACCCTGGGGGGCGCCCTGGCCGATTTGGAACCGCTCGATCTGGCTTATCTCGACGGCAACCACCGCCGGACGGCTACGCTGGCTTATTTCGAACAGTGCCTGGCCGTGGCGCATCCGCGCACAGTTTTCGTCTTCGATGATGTGTACTGGTCGGCGGAGATGACCGCGGCCTGGTCCGACATTCAAAACCATCCCCGGGTAACGGCAACTGCGGATTTTTTCGACCTTTCGCTCGCTTTCATCACGCCCGGCTTTCGGGAAAAGCAGCATTTCCGCATCGTCCCCTACCGGTGGAAACCGTGGAAATTCTATTAGTTTGTTGATAATGTGGAAGTTATTAAGACTGTTGATAAGACATATTATCCTTCCTCCACCCCTTAACCCTTCCTAACATCCTCCACCCTGCTCAACAGATCAACCTTCCTTAACACCCGCCACAACCTTTGAAACTCAAGCTGACCTATCGCCAAATCTGGAACATTTCGATCCCCATCATGCTGGGTTCGGCGGCGCAAAACGTGATCGCTTTAAGCGATGCCGTGCTGCTGTACCACCGGGGCGAAGTGGAATTCGCGGCCATCGGGTTTGTGGGCGTTTTTTACATCACGATTGCGGCCATCGGCTACTCGTTCTCGCGGGGCGGGCAGATCATTATCGCCCGGCGCATGGGCGAGGGGCGGCCGGAAGCGGTGGGCCACGTATTCCACACCATGCTGCTCTTCGAGTTGGCGCTGGCGGCGCTGATGTGGGCTTTTATGCGGTTTGGCACCCCCTGGTTCTTTCAACTTTTCCTGGACCGCTCCCCGGAGGTATACCAGGGCGCCCTGGACTACATTTACTACCGTTCCTACGGCATATTTTTCAGTTACGCGGGCGTGGCCATCATTTCGCTGTACACCGGCATTGCCCGCACCCGGTTTATTCTGGTGGATACGCTGATTCTGGCCGTCATCAACCTGGCACTCAATTACGGCCTCATCTTCGGGCATTTCGGCTTGCCGGAAATGGGCATCGGCGGCTCGGGCCTGGCCAGCAGCATCGCCGAGGGTATTGCCTTCGTGATATTCGTGGTGTATATGCTCTTCGACCAAAAGCTGCGGCCCCTGCGTATCTTCAGCCTCCCGGAAGTGGACTGGCGGCTCACCCGCCAGCAACTCAATATTTCGCTGCCGGTAGTGGCCCACGCTGCGGTCGGTCAGGGCAGCTGGATCTTCTTCTTTGGCATGGTCGAGAACCTCGGCGAACGGGCGCTGGCCATTTCCAACCTGGCCCGCACCGTCTATTTGCTGTTGTCTATTCCCTTGTGGGGCTTCTCATCGGGCGTGAACACCCTGGTCAGCAATTTGATCGGGCAGGGTCGCAAAGAGGAGGTGCTGGCCGCCGCCTGGAAGACCGGCCAGTTCTGTTGGGTCGTCACCATGGTCCTGGCCGTGCCCATCTTATTCTTTCCGGGCAAATTATTATATCCCTTGCTGGGGAAATCGGACATGAGCCTGGTCACGGAAACGCAACCGGTTTTTTACCTGATGCTGTTGATCTTATCCCTGGCGACTTTCGGGTCGGTGTTCGTCAACGCGCTGTCCGGCACCGGCGCCACCTGGTTCGGGCTGAAATTGCAGGCAGTCAGCATTGGCGTTTATCTGGCCTATATTTTTTACATCACGAACTACACGTCGTCGGGCTTGTTTTGGGTATGGGTAGCCGAAATAATCTACTGGACCGTCATGATTGCGATGGTGACTTACTATTTGCGATCGGGGCGCTGGCAAAATGTGCATTTTTAGCCTTTACTTCTTGTATAATGACGTTCAAAACCATCGTCCGCGCCCCTTTCATCCTGCTGATCCGGCTCTATCAGCTGACGCTCTCCCCTATTCTCGGCATCAATAAGTGCCGCTACCAGCCAACCTGCTCGCACTACATGATCGGGGCCATCGAGGAATGGGGCGTGCTACACGGTATTTACCTCGGCGCCCGGCGTATTCTGCGCTGTCACCCGTGGAGCAAACATCCCATGCACGATCCGGTGCCGAAGAAAGGGGTTTAGAGGGTTTAGAAAAAGGTTAAGAGGGGTTTAGAAAAAGTACAACATGCTGAAAATCATTGATTTGAAAAACGCGCCCTAAACCCCTCTAAACTATCTAAATCCCTCTAAACCAACATTATCTATCTATGGAGCAAAAACGCCAGCTGCGCCTCCTCGAGAAAATTGCGGAGACCGACGACACCGTCACCTTCCGGCTCGAAGCGGTAGACGGCCGGCCGTTCGTCTACCAGCCGGGGCAGTACCTGACCCTGATTTTTCCGGAACAGGGCCGTGAAAAACGGCGGGCTTATTCGTTCAGCAGCAGCCCGGCGACGGATGCATATCCGGCTATCACCGTAAAGCGTGTGCCGAACGGAGAGTTTTCCAACCGCCTGCTGTACCGCACCCGGCCGGGCGACGTATTCACGACCACCGAAGCCAACGGACATTTCCTGCTCCCGCCACGACTACCGGAAACACTGTTTTACCTGGCCGCCGGCAGTGGAATCACGCCCATCATGAGCCACCTCAAGACGCTGCTGACCTCCAGCCCCCTGGCAGGGCAACCAAGAATCCTGCTGTTCTATGCCAACCGCGATAGCCGCAGCACGGCTTTCAAAGCCCAGCTGGACCATTGGATGGCAGCATATCCCGGGCGCTTCGAATGCGTCTATTTTTTTAGCCGGGAAAAACAGGCCGAGCATGCGCGTTTCCGGCATTTGAACAACGAACTGCTGGAACAGGAGCTGCGCCGCAGTTTCGGCGGCCAACTGACCAACCGCCACCGCAGCGCGACGCAATTCTTCCTCTGCGCGCCGCCAGCCATGATGCGCATGGCGCGCATGACCCTCCGGCAATTGGGTGTGCCGGAAGAAAATCTGCATTTCGAGGCTTTCACACCGGTCATTGTGCCCGCCAAGCGCCCGGTGGACAGCACCCATGCCCACCGGGTCATTGCCCATTGGCCCGGCGAACGCATTGAATTTCATGTATTTAACGGGGAAACTATTCTGGACGGCGCCCTGCGCCAGGGCATTGCCCTGCCCTACTCCTGCAAAGCCGGCGTTTGCCTGAGCTGCCTGGCCCGCTGCGTGCACGGCGAAATAGAAGTAGAATTTGCTCAAACCACCCAGTATGGAAAACCGGGCGATCTGGTCAATACCTGCCTGGGCTACGCCGCCTCAGATACCGTCGAGATTGCTTACGACTAAGCGGAGAGGTCGGAGTGAATGTCACCTTCCCGCAGGATGGAGAGCAGAATACCATCCATCGCCATACCATCCTTCCAGTCGTACTTGCGCAAATACCCTTC
>JBKJKS010000058.1:0-7098 GCA_046597295.1 Saprospiraceae bacterium | reverse complement strand
CTCCGACAGGAGCTAAAAATTTTAGCACACCGCCTAAAACGCCTGGAATACCTGTGGTCACTTTTGGGCGGTGTGCTAAAATTTTTAGCTCCTGTCGGAGCAGCACTTTCTGCCCATTCGCTTGGAGAAAGTTTAGCAAAAGGCGATGTCCCAGAAATATTACGAGATAGTGCAGGTACTGTTGCCGGAGGGTTAGAAACTTTTGCTCTTGCCTCGAGTGCCTTGGGCGCTGGAGCAAGTGGAACTACGGCTACTGCGGTTGCCGGTGGAGGAGCAACCCTTGCAGGGGGTACTGCGGCAGGGGCAGCAGCAGCAGGAGGTGCAATTATCGGCGCATTTGGATTGGGAGTAGCAGTTGGAATTGGATTAGAAAAAACACTCAACGTAAGTGATTATGCATCTCAACACGGTATAGATACTTATGAAGGTTTGAAGTCTTTAGGACTTAATGATACGGCAAGCTTTATAGCAGGTGGAATAGTGACAGTGGCCAGCACTCCGACGGCTATAGGTGAGGCGGCAGGGGCTGAAGCTTATAAAAGGTTGACTTCTGATGAATATACACTGAAACCCTGGGAAGCAGCTTGGTGGCCTGGCAATTAACTATCTCATTGACCTCCGCTTACGCGAGGTTACAATATTAAACTATAATAGTCAGTATTTGACCCAGCAAAGTTTTAGGTAAGTAGAAATACATGCTCTGCCAGTTCACATTTTTTGCCTATTCCCTCCGAGGTCGTTGGGGAGGTATCATGCAGATAAAATGTTCAAAGTTCTGACTATTTCAATTAAACCAAAGCTCCGTAAGAAATGAATTATAGTCTTGATATAGCCGCCATCCTCGCTTCTATCATGTGGCCGCTAATGACTCTGATTGTACTGCTCGCCTACCGCAAGAAGCTGCCGGCGCTGACAGAGGCTTTGACCAACCGTATCACCAAGGTGGAATTCGCTGGCGTTGGACTGGAACTGGCCATCGCCAAGCCTTATCAGCCGGACGCGGAAAAAACAGCCGGAAGCGCGGAGTTTTGGCATAAAGCTGCCCATACACAGGTGAATGACAGTTATGCCCAGACATTCTTCCACCAACTGACCGAAGGCGGATTGGCCGATTATGCCGAGATCAATTTAGCGGAAGGGCAGGCCTGGCTGACGTCCCGGCTCTATATCATCTCGATTTTGTACGCGCAGATTAAGGGCATAAAGGCCTTTGCTTTTGTTGAAACGGCAAACAACATACGCAAACGCTACACTGGTTGGGCAAGGGTTGAAAATGTGCGCTGGACGCTGGCCATGCGTTACCCCTGGTTGGAAAAGGCTTATTTGGAGGCTTATAATCAAATGCTGACTAACGGTAGTCAGATTAGTTCCGAAACCGGCAGATTGGGATATGTATACGACCTTAAAGGTCCGGGCGCCAGCATTAATCTTTTGCAGGAATTTTTACAGCGGGTACAGGCTCCATCCACACCACCCGACACAAACACCTTGGATTGGGCATTCTTGGACACTACACCACCCAGTTTTGAACATGCACAATGGGTCACGGGCGAGCTCTTGGAAGGTATACTTGGTAATTATCTGAACACGGGCTATGTCCGGTCCTCCGAATTACGCGCAAAACCCGCCAAAGAACAGTCTCAGATGATCGTTTCTATGACCGGTGAATACGTAGCGGTGACCACTGACGATTACCGTTTTGAATATCTACTGGATCGGCACCTGCTGTTGGAATAGTCAGCCGTCGAAACAAAAAAATAACGTTTAACCAAATAAAAACAATCGTTTATGCCCTCCCTCCTCATCATCCGCCTCCATCCGGTAGAACCCATCACCGGCGATGATTTCACCAATTACCTGAGCGGCTTGTCCATTGCCGCCCACGAGGTGTCGTTTAATGACCCGGACGGGACTGGGCCTGCTTTCGGGTCGGCTGCTTATATCGCGCCAACGCTGCCGGCTTCCCCTGCGCTTGTTCAGCCGGTGCCGGATCAGGATCCGAACAACCGGATTGCGCAGCACTTCGAAATTGTGGACATCGATCCGACACCGGCGACCCTCTTTGCGCGAAACTTCTTCGCCATTGCGACCGCCGTTGTTGAAATCCCAGACCCTCCTCCGGCCGGCGAGTTCAATACGGCCGATGTGCGCTTGGTTATCACCCGTGGCGGCAACGATATCGTCCACAAGCAAGTTTATTACAACATACCGGTTGCGGCTGCGCCCATTCCGGCTGACCCGAACAGTTTCCCGGGGCTTCAACCGATCAGCCTGCACCTCGCGCTCCCCTCGCCCGGCCAGCAGCTGGGCACAAACATCGCCGCGCCGGAAGACGGCACAGCGCCCAATTTTGCCAACCTGCGCACGGCGGTAGAAAACGTGCTGAGCGCCGAGCCGGGTCCCACGGCGGACATCGCAAACCTTACCCGCGACGAATGCAAACACATTGCCTACGAAATCATCTGGGACCGGATGGCCTACCCGCTCCCGGTGCCCAAGCGTTCGCTGGAAGAAATGTACACCGGCCCTCAAGCCGCCGACAGCGACGATGAGCGCGATCGGCAGATATTCGAGGGCGAGCTGCTGATCTACTACGTCAAGCACAATGCCGAGGCCGAGCGGCTGGCGAATTTTATCTTTTCGCTTTCGGCGGCCATCTGGTGCGAACAGCAAAGCCAAAACGCTACAAGGGTGGGGTATTATTTCCCGGTGTTTCCCGATTCGCCCGGCCAAGAAGCCAAGGTCATCCTGACCGGAGCGGGCGGCGCGGTGCTGAACCCGGCCTTTGAAGTGCCGGCGGCGTATTTCTATGCGCTTACCGCCATACTTCCGCCCCAGGTGAAGCGGGAACAGCGTCTCCAGATGGCGGCTTTGGACGCCGAAGCGCTGATCGTGACCAATATAGAACAAGCCATTGACGATCAGGTGATGAGCGAACCGCCAGGGGTCAACCGCTTCCAGGCTGCGCGGCGCTTGCGGGCTTTGGGCACGGCCAACGAAATCGGCACGCCGAAATGTGAAGTGATTCCTGCGACGCCAGCACATGGGCTGCTGATCAACTGGTTGGCTTTCAACGGAGCGGATATCACCGCTTTCTGGGCAGCCTTGACGCCCGCCGACCTGACGGGGCATCTGGATTTGCTGCTCTGCGCCATCACAAATGCGCATACGCTTTTGGTAGCAGCCATCCAAGCCCCCGCTTTTGGAGTAAACGACGTCAATGACCTGGCCGCCAAAACCAACGAGGATTGGGAGAACTTGCTGCACCCTACTCCGGCGTTGCTGCCGGAGTTCACCAAGCCCGGCACCACGGAAGAACGGACGCAGGCCTTTATCCGCCACTTGCGCAAATTCTTCGATGTTGACAACGTATTTGAATCTCCTGATGCCCCGATACTGGACGCCGTTCCAACATTGGAACGGGCTGCCGGCAATCCGGTGGATAACTTGCTGGCGGCCTATCCGGGATTCACGTTTGACAGTTGGGACCCGGTGCTGCTGCAGGTCGCTTTAAATGTAATCTTCCCCGGCGACGCGGAATCGCAGGAACAGTTTGCCGGCTGGCTCGAATGCATAAAAGGCATGCTCGACCTGACGGCAGGCATTGTACCGCCGGAATTGCAATTCTCCGTCATCGAGGCATTGTGGGCGCGCGGATTGACCAGCAAAGCGATCATCAACAAATTTTCACAGGCCGATTTGCAGGAAGCGCTGATTGGCTCGGTGGCTTACGACCATGCGGCCACCATTTGGGTGAACGCGGGTTCTGTCAATCCAAACCCCGTCCCCGGCCCGGCAGGATTTCAGCCGGTGAACCCGGACGGCTCGCTGACGAATTGTATCTCTCCAGCACACCGCTCGCCCTTGGGTCCGGTGGCCTATTTACATGATTTATTGCGGGTATCGGAAGCTTCGGACTGTGAAGAGCCTATCGAGGCGGGGGCAGCCGAGACCCTGGCGACCTTGCTGGCCACGCGGCGCGGCCTGTTGGGCGGTTTGCTGGCCTCGAAAGCAAACCTGGAAATACCGATTCCATTGATTGACATCGTGAATGAGTCGCTGGAATTTATGGTGGCGACCGGTACGGGCAACGGAACGGTGTATGACACAGCGCATGACGCAATAGGCGGACATGAATTGATATCCAACCCGAACCCAAGTCCGGGTGTTCGGCAGCACGACCCGGAGACCTTGCTCGAAGCATTGCCGGAACATTCGACGCCAGCCACCCCGACTGACCAACAGGCAGCATACGATATGCTGAAAAGCGACTTTTCCGCGCCAGATTTGCCCTATAGTCAAGCGCTTGACATCAATTGCACCTATCTGAAAGCGCTCGGGAGCTGTCGCTATGCTACCATGCGGAGATTCCGGAAAGACATCACCGAGTTTGTGCTGGATCCGACCCTGGAAACGCCTGAATTTCAAAAGCATCTCTTCAGGTACCCCGTGCGCATCGAGACGGCCATTGCTTATTTCTGTATGTCGCCCGAAGAATATGCGTTCTTTACGGGCGGTGGCGTGGTGGTTGTGCCCCCCCGAAGGGGAGTGCGGCGGCGTGCTGCCGGACGAGCGCTACCAGACAAACCGCTTTATGAATTGTACGGCTTTTCTGCCGAAGTGGTCGATATGCCCGGTGTACGGCGGAGCTGGACAGACATTGTCCCCGAAATACCGGAGTTTTTAGAGCGAACGGGATTGACCTATTGCGAGTTTATTGAATTGTGGAAGTCTGGATTCTTGAAATTTTACAATAAAGCTGACAAGGCGGAAGGGAAATTTCCGGAATGTGAACCCTGCTGTCTTGACGACTTGGTGATTGTCTTTGAAGAACCCGCAGATCCAAACCTGGCATTTTACCAGCTCAGTGTTTTCATCCGGCTATGGCGCAAATTGAACGGCTCGGGCTGCGCCGCCTATTCGTTCGAGCAACTCCGCGACATTTGCGAAGTACTGCAACTGTTCAATGGCCCGGTCGTCAACCCGGATTTTATCCGCCAATTGGTGGCCTTTCAAATTTTCCGCGACGATTTCTGTTTGTCTCTCACTGACGGAACGTTGCCTGTACCAGGCGACATGGGCGCGGATAGAATGCACCTTTTGGCGTTCTGGGTGCCGGGCGCGAGCAAATTTACTTGGGCAACACAGCACCTGCTCGACCAGATTCAGCAGTATGCCATGGCCACCTATAGCTGCGAATGCCGGCCACCGGAGTTCATCAAGCTGCTGATGAACAACTTGAATAATTTGGCGCTGTTGGCCGGCTTTGAACCGGACAGTCTTGCCGGCAATCACCATTGGCACGAGCAGCCTACCAAGACGTTGCGCTTTGCAGAAATTTTGGCAAAAATCTATGCCTCCAAGTTCACAGTGGGTGAATTGCTGTTCCTGTTTACCACGGACCCGCATATAGACGGCGACGACCCCTTCCCGCTGCAAACCGCCAATGAGGCCAACGACTCACCATTTGGCTTGCCAGATGATGAAGACCCCGATTCGTTGTGGACTTTGCGTAAAGAACTGCTGGCAGTGCAAGTCGGCGAAGATGACCTGGCCCAATGGCCCTGGTCGCGCATCGAAGCTGCCTTGTCCGAAGATTTCGGCATGGACGCAGCTGCCGTCCCACACCTTCTTTCATTGGGGCAACATTTCTTCCCGGCGGCGCTCCTCGAAAGCGGCATCGCAACCAGCGTAGCGCAACAGCGATACAGTGTGCCATTGGCGGTAGCTTCCACTTCGGCTGCCATGTGGAATACGCCGGCCGCAGGGCCATTCCGCTACGATACAGCGGCACAAGAACTTTACTCTGAAGTGCCGCTAACCGACGAAGCAGTGCTGGCAAAGCTGGCCCGCATACGCCAGTTGAACGCAACCGAGCAGCAGGCAGTACGCGATTTGTACTTCCTGCCGCGCGTGGATTTGGCTCGTTTCGCATTCATTTTCAACAATTTTGGAGAAGCGGAAGAAAAATTGATTCAGGAGCCTGACGAGCTGCTGCGCTGGAATTGGTTTCAACGGGAGTTTGCCGTTTGTTATGCTCGCAGCCGGGTGATTGCGGAGCATTTGGCTGCTCACGTTGCTCATGTCACATACCAGGAAAACGTGGAAGGTCCCGAAGTGGCGAAACTGCTGTTGAAATCGCTTTGGGGGGATGAAAATAGAGCGCTCAGCCCCTGGGAAGATGACGCTGGCGCTGCTCCCAACGTAAGCTGGCAACCAAAGCCGAACGGCGGGGCATTTTCCGCTTTGCTCGGCCTTGTGGGTACCGGCATGCTGGCGGAGTATTTCGCCACAGGAGGCGGAAAACGTTGGCAGGATGTTCGCGGCGGGGCAGAGGTTTTCGGGCCGGAAGAAAACGATTCGAATGCGCCTGTACCGACCGTGTTGCCAGCTATGGGCTTGACGCTGCCGGCGAATTTGTCCAAATTCATCACTTTGCACAATGGTTTTGCCCTTGCCAATCCCAACGACACCCGGGTGGGCGGCGCGGAGCCTTTCACGCTCCGTTGGAAGGGCTTGCTGTTGATTGAACAAGACGGCGGGTATTCGTTTATGGCAGGTTCTCCAACCCCGGACGGCGAGGCGCCCGATTTTGAAAAGGCCGCTCATCGCCATAAGTGGCGCGTGATGCTGAATCGCGGACAAAAAACCTGGGTGCTGCTCAGCCACGAATGGCCAAAAGAAGAAGCGCCGGCGGATTGCTCGAAAGCCATTGCCCTGAAAAAAGGAATGTACGAACTGCGCATCGAACTGGAACGGGAACCACTCGATTTCAATGACCCGGAGGACGTTCACACGCAAACGACCGGTTTCCAACTCAAATACAATGGCCCCGACAGTGGAAAAAATCCGGCTGCCATTCCTTTTGACAAGCTCTTTCAACAACAGAAAAACGACACGTTGAAGCAGGGCATTGACACCAACGGCGCAGCCGCCGACTTCCTTGATGTTCGTTACACCAGTACCGTGCGCGATATGCGGCGGACCTACCTGCGCGCTTACAAAGCCATGCTGTTTGCGCAGCGTCTTCAACTATCCGCCCAAAAAATTGCCGACGACGGGCAATCCGAATTGGGCTATATGCTGGCTAACCCCGTG
>JBKJKS010000639.1:0-9899 GCA_046597295.1 Saprospiraceae bacterium | reverse complement strand
CTATCGCCTCCGGCGCGGTAACGCCGAAGGCGAAAAAGGAGAAAGCGGCGGAGGACGGCACTCCGAAAAAGCGTGGTATGAGCGCCGAGCATATGGCCAAGATTCGGGAAGCACGGATGTCTAAGCGGGCCGAATCTATCGCCTCCGGCGCGGTAACGCCGAAGGCGAAAAAGGAGAAAGCGGCGGAGGACGGTGCACCGAAGAAGCGCGGCATGAGCCCCGAGCATATGGCTAAAATCCGCGCTTTGCGCACGGAAAAGAAGTCGTAGCCGCTTCTTTGCCGTTAAAAATAGTGAAGCCACTCCCGGCCGGGAGTGGCTTTTTTTAGTATCTTGAAGCGTATGAAGCGGATAATCGGACAATATGGAAGCGATCGTCCCGGCCCGTTGGTCGTGGTGACCGCCGCGCTGCATGGTAATGAGCCCGCCGGTGTGCAGGCGCTGGAAGAAGTTTTTTTATGGTTGCATCAAACGGCCGGTCGGCAGCCCGGCTTCGCCTTCAGCGGCCAACTGATCGGATTGATCGGCCACCGGCAGGCTTTCGAGCGCCGGCAACGGTTTATTCAGCAAGACTTGAACCGCCTGTGGCTGCCGGCTGCCGTACAGCACCTACTGGACGAGAATCCCGAGCACCTGCACGACGAAGCGCTGGAGATCCGGGAACTCTACACCGCTATTTGTCAGGCGGTGCAAGCCGAAATGCCCGAAACGCTGATCTTACTCGACCTGCATACCACCTCTGCCGGAGGCGGTATTTTCTGTATTCCGACCGATGAAGGGGATAGCCTGGCGCTCGCCCGCAAACTGCATACGCCGGTCATCCTCGACCTGTTCGAGGGCATCAGCGGTACTTTGCTGGGCTTTGCGACGGAAGGGCATTTCAGACAGGGTCGCTATCCCGAGCGTACACTGGGCGTGGCTTTCGAGGCCGGGCAGCACCAGGATCCGGTCTCCGTCAGCCGCTCCGTGTCGGCCATTCTGTATTGCCTGCAGGGAGCAGGCTGTATCGGGCCGGAAGCGATGGACAACCGGCATGCGGCTATATTACAACAGCACAGCATCGGTCTGCCGCCGGTAACGCGGCTGCAGTACGTGCACCGGGTGCAGGCGGGCGATCAATTCCGCATGCGGCCGGGCTATAGTAACTTTCAGGTTATTCATATCGGCGAGCATCTGGCAGACGACCGTACCGGCCCGGTGTATGCCCGCTGCGACGGGCTGATCCTGATGCCCTTGTACCAGCCACAGGGAGCGGACGGTTTTTTTGTGGTGGTGGAGGCCTAAACCGGAAGCCCGGTTTTATTTCTTGCGCGCCTCGACGATGCGCTCATAGGCATCATTGATCTGCTGGAACTTTTCTTTGGCGTGGCGCAGGGCATCCACCGAACCGCCACGGGCCGCCACCTTATCCGGGTGCCACTGCATGGCCAGCACGTGGAATTTTTTCTTGATTTCGGGCAGGGACTCCGTGGCCCGGGCACCCAGGATGGCGTAGTGCGGATCGAGCGCATTCCAGCGCTGCTGCTGGGGCGGTAGGTGGTAGTAGCGGCTTTTAATGCTGTTATATTTGGGTCCGGTGATGCCGAAAATATGGGCCGCCTGCTTCAGCAGTATTTCCTCGCGGGGATGCAGACCACCATCGGCGGCGGCGGCGGCGAACAGCAGATCCATCATATTCAATACCTGGTGGCGCTCCCGACCAAAATCCTGAAAAAAAGCCCGTACCAGCGTGTCAAAAGATTCTGTAGAATCTTTGGAAGTCTTCCACGTTCTGATGGCCTGGGCGCGGCCCCGGTCATTGAGCCGGAACTGTTGCCGCATCAGTTGTTCCATGAAATTGATCTCGCCCCGCGATACCGAGCCATCGGCTTTGGCCATTTTGGCACATAAGGTGAACACATGGTAGATGAATGCCCCCTGCCGCCGTTGGTAGGCCTTGAATTCGCTTTGCTCGGCCTCTTGCTCTTTGGGTTGGTCCAGTAAATAATGCCCCAGCATGGAACCCAGGAAAAAACCCATAATGCCGCCCAATGGGGGCTTTAAGATGCCACCGATGAAAGCACCGAGCAGCCCCAATAGGAGTTTGCCTTTGAGTTCCAAAGAAGATCTTTGTGAGTTGAGCATGAACGCGTGAATTGCCGCTTGCCTGTTGCCTTTTGATTTCAGCGTACCCCGCAGCCGCTGGGCCAGCCGGCGGGCGGACTGACGAAACTGAGTTTGCCTTCCGCGTCTTCCGCCATCAGGATCATTCCCTGCGACTCGGTACCCATCATCGTGCGGGGTGCCAGGTTGGCCAGCACCAATACTACCTGACCGATAACCTGTTCAGGCTGAAAATGTTCGGCAATACCCGACAGAATCGTGCGCTCCTCGAAACCCAGGTCCACCTGCAACCGCAGCAGTTTCTTGGATTTTTCCACTTTTTCCGCCGTCAGGATTTTGCCGGTGCGGATGTCCATTTTAGCAAAATCGTCGAATTGAATTACGTCTTTCAAAGGCATATAGGTAGTGGTTGGCGTAATGGCAGCAGCCGCACTTTCTTCCGTCACGGCAATGGGCTGGTCAGCCGCATGGCTGGCTTCCAGTTTTTCGATCTGCTGCTGGATCGTTTCGTCGGTAATGCGGCTGAACAGATGTTCGGCCTGCCCGATCGCATGTCCGGCGGGCAGGATCGGATTGCCTTCCACCAGTTCATTGAGGATGGCCAGCAGGTCGCCACGATCCTCCAAGGGGCTCATATTCAGCATTTTACGCAGCTTATTGGCCGAATCGGGCAGAAAAGGCCGGGCGGCCACGGAAAGGGCGGTCACGATCTGGAGGCTCAAATTCAGGACAACCTTGACCGTTTCGGGCGCATCTTTTATCGTTTTCCACGGCTCGTTGAACTGGAGCAGCGCATTCCCCGCGCTGGATATTTCCAGCAGGATACGCAAGGCTTCGCGCAGGTTGAACCGTTCGATCTCGCGACCCATCTCTTCCAGTTTGCCGTGCAGCAAACCCAGTTCCTGATCATATTGGCCGATCGTGTCCATGGCCCAGCCGCTCTTAAAATCCAGCTCGGCATCCACCATGGGGACCAGGCCGCTGTAATATTTATGCGTCAGCACCAGCACGCGATGCACGAAGTTGGCCAGGTTGTTCACCAGTTCCGTGTTGTTGGTCTCCTGAAAACCCTTCCAGGTAAACTCGCTGTCGCGCTGTTCCGGCATGTTTTTCACCAGGTTGTAGCGCAGCGCGTCCTCCTGACCGGGAAAATCGGCGCAGTACTCGTGTACCCACACGGCCCAGTTTTTGGAAGTGGATAGTTTGCGGCCTTCGAGGTTCATGAACTGGTTGGCCGGCACATTCACCGGCAGGATGAAATCCCCGTGCGCTTTCAGAATGGCTGGAAAAATGAGGCAGTGGAATACAATATTGTCCTTGCCGATAAAATGGATCAGGGCCGTTTCCGGATCCTTCCAGTAGGTTTCCCAGTCCCGGCCCTGATCGAGCGCCCATTGCTTGGTCGCCGAAATATAACCGATGGGCGCATCCAGCCAGACGTACAGTTTTTTGCCCGCCGAGCCGGGTATTTCCGCCGGTACATCCACTCCCCACTCCAGATCGCGGGTCATGGCCCGGGGTTGCAGACCCTGGTCGAGCCAGCTGTTGCACTGTCCCACCACGTGGTTCTTCCAATCGGCCGGGTTGTGCAAGGTTACGCCGTTGAGTTGGCCAGTGTTGATCCAGGTGCGGAGCCAGGCTTCGTGCCGGTCCAGCCGCAGAAACCAGTGTTTGGTCAGTCGCTTCACCGGCGTGCTACCGCTGAGCGTGGAGCGTGGCTGAATCAGGTCGGTGGGGCTGAGTGCGGAACCGCAGCGTTCGCACTGGTCGCCGTAGGCGTCCGGATTGGCGCAGACGGGACAGGTACCGACAATGTAGCGATCAGCGAGGAATTGGCCGGCCACCTCGTCGAAGTACTGCTCCGTCGTCTCCTCGCTGAATTCGCCGTTGGCGTATAATTTCCGGAAGAAATCCTGCGAAGTTTGGTGATGGATCGCTGCGGTGGTGCGGTGGTAAATATCGAACGCAATACCGATCTGCTGAAAAGTAGTGCGCAGCATGGCGTGGTACTGGTCCACAATGGCCTGGGGGGTCGTGTTCTCCTTCCGGGCTTTCACGGTGATGGCAGCGCCATGTTCGTCGGACCCGCAGACGAAGACCACATCCTTACCCATCAGCCGCAGGTAGCGCACGTAGATGTCCGCCGGCAGGTAGGCGCCGGCCAGGTGGCCTATATGCAGCGGGCCATTGGCGTAGGGCAGTGCCGCGCTAACTAAGTATCTCTTTTTCATCGGGCCGCAAAAGTAGGCAAAAGGCAAAAGGCAAAGGGCAAAAAAGGCAAGGGGCAAGGGGCAAATAAGCAAAGGGCAAATAAGCAATAGGCAACAGGGTGTGCAGCACTTGCCTTTTGCCAGTTTTGCCTTTTGCCTTTTATCCTCATCCCGTCAGCAGCACCGCTATCAGGTAGTCGGCCAGCAGGATCAGGATGTCGCTGAACACCACGGCGCGGGTGCTGGCCTGACCGAGTTCGACGCTGCCGCCGGTCACGTAATAGCCTTGGTAGCACGAGACGCTGGTCAGGATGAAGGCAAAGACGAAGGACTTGACGTACATCATCACCACGTTGAAAGGCTCAAAATAGGTCCGCACGCCCTGGATATATTCCGAATTGGTGATCAAACCGGTCGGTACGCTGGACAGGTAGCCGCCCAACACCGCTACGAACGCCGAAAAAGTCACCAGCAGCGGAATGACCACGAGGGCGGCGATCACCTTCGGCATAATCAGGTAGGCGGCCGTGTTCACCCCCATTACTTCCATTGCATCTACGTGTTCTTTCTGGCGCATGCCGCCGATCTCGGCGGCCATGTTGGAGCCGACCTTGCCGGCGAGGACCAGGCAGGTGATGGTAGGGGAGAGCTCGATGAGCGCCAGATCGCGCACGATGTAGCCGATGTAATAGCGCGGTACGAGTTGGCCGTCGAGCTGGTAGGCGAACTGCACGGCCGCGACCGCGCCGATGAAGATCGAAATGAGGCAAACAATGATCAGGGAACCGACGCCGATGTCGTTCATTTGCCGCATGGTCTCCCGCCAGTACATGATGAATTTCTCCGGCCGGGCAAAGGCCTGCTTCATCATCAGCAGATAACGCCCCAGGTGGCCGAGGTAATTATATTTCGACAGTATTTCCATGCTGATTCGCGGCGTGCTGCCGGGGGATAATGGCGTTTGATTTTAAAAGTCAAAGGTTCGGGTTTTTTGCAAAACTTTGGGGCACTAATTAACAGCGATGGAAATCTTTCCTGCGAATGATTTGCCAACTGCCTGTTGTGGGAGAAATACAGAAGAAGTAATTTGTCCGACTGCGGAAGGACGGAAGACAGTACACCTGAACATATGAGAAAAACTGCCGTCATCACCGGCGCGACGAAAGGCCTGGGGCGGGCAATCGCCGAAATATTTGCTGCCAATGGCTTCGACGTGTGCGTTTGCGCCCGTACGCAGGCCGATCTGGATGCCATGCAGGCCGACTGGGGAAAACGTTTTCCGGACAGTCACTTGCTCACCTTTGCCGCCGACGTGGGCAAGCGATCGGAGGTCATGGAATTTGCCGACTTCGTGTGTAGTCAGTGGCCGCGCCTGGACGTACTGGTGAACAACGCCGGCATTTTCATGCCCGGCACGGTGGTGGGGGAGTCCAACGGCACCCTCGAAACCCTGCTGGAAACCAACTTGTACAGTGCTTACCACCTCACCCGGGGATTGCTGGCCGTGATGCTGCCCCACCGCAGCGGCCATATTTTCAATATGTGTTCGGTGGCCAGCATCCTGGCGTATCCCAACGGCGGTTCCTACAGTATTTCTAAATTTGCCCTGCTGGGCCTCTCGAAAGTGCTGCGCGAAGAACTGAAAACCCAGGGCATCAAAGTGACCGCCATCCTGCCCGGGGCGACCTGGTCGGATTCGTGGCAAGGGGTGGATCTTCCCAAAGACCGGCTTATGCAAGCCACCGATATTGCCCTGGCCGTCTGGTCGGCCTATAATCTGTCGCCCGCCGCCGTAGTGGAAGAGTTGTTGATTCGCCCGCAGCTGGGCGATCTTTGAAAGAGCATGGGAATGCCGGAAGTTTACTATTGGTCGTTCGGATGCCAGCGAAGACGCCTACAATGGCAAAAAGCCTCCATTAACCAATAACTAATCACCAGTAACCACTTATGGAACTACAACCCACCATCGTCGCTGCCCGGGCGCATCTGCGCGAAGGCGAAACCGGCAAGGCCCTGCACACCATTTTGGGCGCCCTGGAAAATGACCCGCGCCAGGCTGCCGCAGTCCGCTTGCTGCAAGTCGTGGAAGCCAACTACAACGCCGCCCGGCAACAGGAACTGAAAGGCATACTTTCTTTTCAGGAAGCGCAGCGCAGCTACAGCCAGGTGAATGATGCCCTGCTTTCGGCGCTGGATGCGCTGGAGAGCGGGCGCCGGCCGGCTGCGCAGCCCGTAGCGGCCAGCCCGGCGCGCTGGGTATGGCTGGCCGGGGGCATACTGTTCCTGCTAGTGGCCGGGGGCATCGCGTATTTTATGTTTGCAAAAAGCGGTAAAGATCGCCTGCAGGAGATTGGAGACGTGGCATGTCCGGTATTTCGCGGCAGCGGCCCGAAGGTGCTCATCCTGCCCTTCAAAAACGTGGGTCAGGGGAACACCAAACCCGAAGCGGTCATCCAGTCGCGTATCCAAAAACTGTCGATCAATAAAAACTTTCCCATTGCCACCCACGTGTTAACGGGCCTGGACGCCGCCAGTCTGAATATTGATCTTGCCGATGGCCAGGCCCTGGGGGAGCGCTGCGGAGCCGATATGGTCATCTGGGGCCTGTATGACCATGCCGATTCCCTGCGTATCGACCTGCGCTTCACCACGCTGAACAACCGCAGCGGCGCTTTTGCCTCCGGTTTCCAGGCATTCCGCGATCTCCCCGCCGTGACGAATGGTAAAATGCTCAGCCGGCTGGATGATGCAATCTTCGGCATTTGCGGTATCCTCGCTGTCCGGTCGGGACGGGCGGACGTAGCCCATACCTGGTTCGGAAAAATGCAGGTAAAGGGAGAAATTGTGCAAAACATGGAGCAAATCCTGAACAATGCCGATTCGACTGCGGCTACCAAACCAGTCATGCCTTTGCGGGAAAAACTGAAAAAAGGAATATAATAAACGGTGCATCTGCTTGATGCTCAATACGATGACGGTGAATAAAAAAACTTAACCAACGCGCCGATGGTGGAGGGTTTATCAACCCTATCAACTTTTATCAACCCATTTATGTACGCCAAAAAATCATACGGCCAGCATTTTTTGAAAAGCGAGGACATCGCGGCGCGCATTGCCGGCAGCCTGGGACAGGCGGGGCGCACCGGTCTGGTGCTGGAAGTGGGGCCCGGGCAGGGCATGCTGACCAAGTATTTGCTGGCGAACGCCGCGTTCACGACCTACGCCGTGGAAGCTGACCGGGATATGGTGGACCATTTGCGGCAGCACTATCCCGCCCTGGGCGAGCGATTGCTGTACCGGGATTTTCTGGCCCTGGACCCGCGCACGGTGTTCGGTGAGCGCGAGTTCTCGCTGATCGGCAATTTTCCCTACAACATCTCTTCCCAGATTCTTTTTAAAATGCTGGATTACCGGACGTTGATCCCCGAAATGGTCGGCATGTTCCAGAAAGAAGTGGCCGACCGGGTGGTGGCCAATCCCGGCTCCCGGGTGTACGGGATTACCAGTGTGCTCCTGCAACCCTTCTATCAGATGGAGTATTTGTTCAGCGTCGAGCCGGGTTCCTTTTATCCGCCCCCCAAAGTGCGCTCGGCGGTCATCCGGCTGACCCGTCAGGAAAACCTCGAACTCGGCTGCGATGAGGCGCGTTTTCGCACCCTGGTTAAAACGGCGTTCGGACAGCGCCGCAAAATGCTGCGCAACACGCTCAAACCTTTTTTTTCGGGAGAGCGGCTGATGGAAGACCCCTTTTTCGAGCAACGTCCCGAAGCGCTTGGCTGGCAGGCCTACGTGCAGCTGACGCAGGAATGGGAGAAGGGGAGTATTTGAAGATTCGAGTATCTGAATCGAATACTCAAATCTTCAAATACTCATAAATCAAATATTCAATAAGTCAAATACTCATCCATGGCTGCTCCGACTTACTACGATCTGGTCTACGCCGTGGTGCGCCAGGTGCCGCGCGGGCGGGTGACCAACTACGGCGCCATTGCCGATTTTCTGGCGCTGGGCTCGTCGCGGATGGCCGGCTGGGCGCTCAACAATTGCCAGGCCGGAGACCGGGTGCCCGCCCACCGGGTGGTGAACCGGAAAGGAGAGCTGAGCGGCCGCCACCATTTTCCCATGCCCGGCCTGATGCAGCAGTTATTGGAAGCGGAAGGCGTGCAAGTGGAGAATGACCGGGTGGTGGAATTCAAGCAGCTGTTCTGGAGCCCGGCGGAGGAATTGGGGGAGGATTGGGAGCCGGAGGTCATTTCTCACCACAAGAGCGGCACCCCATAATCCACGAAATGCAGGTCGCGGGTCACAATAGTCAGCCCTTCCACGGAAGCCTGAGCAATGAGCATCCGGTCGAAGGGGTCGCGGTGGTGGAGGGGCAAGTGTTCAATTATCAACGTATGGGCAGATGAGACGCCCAGAATCAAGGCATCGCTTTCTTCAATCTCGGCGATGATTTGCTCAAGAGGTTTGAGCAACGATAGTTTGCGGAGACTAACTTTGATGGCTATTTCCCAAAAGGAGACTACACTAACGAACTTGGTATTTTCGGAAGATTCTATTGCACTTCTGGCGGTGACGCCAAGCTGCCGATCGTTCTCACCAAGCCGAATAAGGGCATGCGTATCCAGTAAAATATTCATTGCATATACTCTTTGAAATCCTCCAGCGGCTCATCGAAATCAGCCGCCATCACAAAGGAGCCTTTTAAGAAGCCCGCCTTTAAGGGTTTCTTAGCGATGTTGTTGGTATCCAGTGCTTCAGACTGTTGATCCTTGCTCTTCCCTTCCCGACTCAACAAAAACTCAATAAAGTCCAGCACCTGCTTTTTCAAGTGCTCGGGCAGCCCTTCGATTTTGGAATACAACAGGGTGGTGCTCATGGTAAGCGTAGTTTGCTGACAAAAATAAGCAGTAACGACCTTTTCAGGAAAAAAATCCAGTTATTTCCCCAACTCCGCCAGCATGGTCTCCGCCACCAGCTGATTCCCCAGCGCATTCAAGTGTACGCCGTCGGTGGTCAGCACACCGCTTTCGAGATTGGTGGAGTTATGCGCCGCCCAGTAATTGGCAAAGTCCTGCCGCAGGTCGCAAAGGCCGGTCTGGAATTGCCTGGACAGGCTGCGAATGATATCGGCATAGTGGTTCAAATCACCGTTGAGGGCGTTGGTACAGCCCGCTTCCTCGCCGATGCAGGCGGGGGTACACAGGATCACCCGGCTGCCACCCGCCTGGATTTTGCGGATCAAAGCCGCATAGAACTGGCGGAACTTATCCGCGTCGGTGCCGGTGCCGGACGTTCTCTTATGCCACACGTCATTCACCCCGACGTAGATGAACACCACATCCGGTTTTCTTTCCAGCACATCGGTTTCCAGACGCAGGTACAGGTCATAGATTTTGTTGCCGCCGATTCCCGATCCGATCAGTTCAAAGCTGTCCGCCCTGTTCTGGCCCGCCAGCAGCGTTTGCATTTGGACGATGTAGCCGCCCGGATGGACCGCCGCCTCGGTAATGCTGTCGCCAAAGAAGAGTACCCGCGCCGGTTTCACGGCCGTTTTGAAGGAAAACAAGCCGAAAAAGCCCATGAG
>JBKJKS010000496.1:0-2645 GCA_046597295.1 Saprospiraceae bacterium | reverse complement strand
CGGATGGCGTATTCCGCCGTGGAACCGGTGCCCAGGCCGACGATTTGACCGTCTTTGAGCAGCTGGACGGCTGCCTGGGCGGCCAAATGTTTCTCTTTGTTGAAGTCTTCCGTCATTTTGTAAAGTGCTCTTCGCCTGGCGGGCTTAATTACTGGCCTCCATACTTTGTTTCCCCATTTCATGCACGTGCTTCCGGTGCTGGGCGCCCCATTCCCCCAGGGCTTGCAGTACTTTTCCCAGGGTCTGGCTATACTCGGTTAATTCATATTCTACAATGACCGGGGTGTTTGCATACACGGTCCGGGTAATGAATCCATTCATCTCCAGCTCCTTCAGTTCATTGGACAACACCTTGGCTGAAATACCATCCACCGTCCGCTGGAGCTCGTTAAATCGTTTATAACCTTCTTTTAGGGCCATGATGATCCGTAATTTCCACTTGCCGCCAATGGCGTAAAGCGCATCACCGACCGCGGCCAGTTTGGCCGTGCATTCCTGTTGCGTAATTTTTCCCACGTCAGATTTCATAACAGTTTTTTTACCGGTAACCTAAAGGTAACTGGTAACCTTTTGGTTACTACTTACTTTTAGTAAGCAAATGTACCGAGATTTGCGGCATCAAAAAAATTTAAAAACATTTCTGCGCGACCGTTCCATCTTTCTGCCCGCCAGGAATGTTGCAGTTGCCTGATCCCGTCGGAACATCGGTACCCAACACACCGTCGATCAACTTATTAAATCCCTCTAAACCAACCTACTAAATAAAAAATACAATGGAAATTGGAATTGATAGTTTCGCTGCTGCCATCGTGGGCGCTGAAGGGGGCACGGCGTTAAAGAATATGGAGGCCATTACCCAGTTGCTCGACCGGATGGAACAGGCCGATCAGGCCGGCCTCGACGTATTTGGCATTGGGGAACATCACCGCAAAGAGTTCCTGGATGCTGCGCCGACCATCATTCTCGCGGCTGCCGCTGCCCGCACCAAACACATTCGCCTGACCAGCGCCGTCACGGTACTGAGTGCTGCCGATCCGGTCCGCGTCTTTCAGAACTTTGCGACCCTGGATCTGGTGTCGCAGGGCCGGGCGGAAATGGTGGTGGGCCGCGGCTCTTTTATTGAGGCATTTCCACTGTTCGGCCTGAACCTGCAGGACTACGACGAGCTGTTTGCCGAAAAACTGGACCTGCTGTTGAAGATCCGGGATAATGAGGTGGTGAGCTGGTCCGGCAAGTTCCGTCCGGCCCTCCAGCACCAGGCGATTTATCCGCGCCCGTTGCAAACGCCCTTCCCCATTTGGGTGGGCGTGGGTGGCACCCCCGAATCCTTTATTCGGGCCGGTAGTCTCGGTCTGCCGCTGATGGTGGCCATCATCGGCGGAGAAACCCATCGTTTTCGTCCCCTGGTGGACCTGTACCGGGAGGCAGGTAAGCGGGCGGGCCATGCACCGGAACAATTGAAAGTGGGTTTGCACTCGCTTGGCTACGTGGGACGTACCAAGGAAGAAGCCGTTGCGGAGTACTTTCCGGGCTATGCCGAAACTTTTACGCGCATTGGCAAGGAGCGCGGCTGGCCGCCGGTGACCCGTGCCCATTTCGATGCGCAAACGGGCCCGACCGGCGCATTGCTGGTGGGTGGCCCGGAAGAAATAGCCGAAAAAATCCTGCGCCACAGCGAGGCACTGGGCGGCATTTCAAGGCTTACTTTTCAAATGGATAATGCCGGTTTATCCCATGAAAAACTGCTTCAGGCTATTGAGCTGATCGGGACGCGGGTTGTACCGCTGGTCAACGGGTAGCGTTATTTTACCACGACGGCGCGACGGAACACGACATAATATATTGAAATACCACTTTTTAGTCGTCGTGTCTCGTCGTGACGTCGTGGTGCCAATTTTTTGGTTTGGCATAAAGCCAGGCCCAGGCAACCAGTACGAACTGGACCGGCAGGCGAATCAGGCTAAGCACAAAGTATTTATGTCCTGTTTGGTAATAGTCGATTGACATGGGAACGTGAATAAGGAAGAAGAAAACGATTAGCATTGCGATAATTAGTCTGGCGGCTACCAGGCGTGTTTCTGCGCGCAGAAGCAACAGGCCCAAAAGGATCTCCACTATACCACTGACGTAGATCAAAACCAGTTTAAAGGGTAACCAGGCCGGCATGACTGACCAGTAAATGGCTGGTTTAATTAAATGCACCATCCCCAGGCCGACGTACATAAGGGCCATCAGGTGGAGTAGTACGGATTTACCTATTTTCATTTCAGGCGATAGTGAGGTGCTGAAGGGGCTTGAGCGGTAGTGAGACTCTGCTGGGGCTTGACAACCCCCTTTAATTTCTCGATGTCGGTCGGTTGTTATAACCCCTTCTGCAACGCCTCCATCGCTGCAGCCAGGTACACCAGCGGCGCATTCCAGTTGATAGCGATTTCATTGCTGGCGTATGAGCAGTCGTCGTCCACGAAGCTCTTAAAGGGCAGCGATGAGGGGTAGCCCGGGCATTTATCCTGCTGCCCCGGATTGGGACCGCCGGAGAGCAGGCCGGGCACCGGCGCCGGTATGCCATCGGCTACCGATGGCCGATGGTGGGGATGCAGCACCTGTTTTTGACCAAAGCCGGTTAGAAAGCTATAGCCGGTGGC
>JBKJKS010000295.1:0-6412 GCA_046597295.1 Saprospiraceae bacterium | reverse complement strand
CCTGGTCTTTCATCAGTGCGATGAGCGGCGAGACAACCAGACAGATGCCCTCCCGGCACAGGGCCGGCACCTGAAAGCAAATGGATTTGCCGCCGCCGGTGGGCAGCAGGGCCAGGGTGTCACGGCCCGCCAGGGCAGCGCGGATGATGTCCTCCTGCAATGGCCGGAAGGTAGTGTGGCCCCAGTATTGGCGGAGTACGTCGAGGGGTTCGAGCGGGAGCGGCGGCACGTAGTGGAGACGGTTTGGGGGCAAAGGTACGCACTGGAGTGGCAACCTTGTGGTAGGCGAGGGATGCAGCGATCGGTCAGCCGGAGCAGGCGTAGATAAATAAGAAACGCCAACCGTCAGGTTGGCGTTACGGCGGAGGAGGAGAGATTCGAACTCCCGGTACCTTACAGTACGACGGTTTTCAAGACCGCTCCATTAAACCACTCTGGCACTCCTCCGATTCAAAAGCGGGGGCAAAATTACGAGTTCCGCCCGATTTGCCCAACCTAAATTTTCCACCGACGCTGCCGGAAGACCGTCAGTCAGTCGGTCGGCATGCGCAGGGTAGACGGTACTTCATCCTTTAATTCCACGGCGTTATAAAAAGTTTCCAGGTAGGCGATCATATCGGCGGCGGCCACCTTGCTGAGGTGCTTGGTGCGGCACAGCTCGTAGAAATCCTTCTTGCAGGAGCGCAACATTTTCACTGCCCGTTTCAGCGCTTCCGGTTCGATACCGTTGGCCATCAGGAAGCGATCGCGCACGGTGCGCAGGCCGCTTTCGGAGGAAGGGCTGGCGTATGGGGCGCTCACCAGTCCGGAAAAGTCAAAATCGTAGGGCACGACGCCCACCTTGCCGGATTCCTCCGCCTGGATCAGCCGCACGTTGCGCATCATCGAGATTTCCCAGTCGGTGTTGCCGATCATGTATTCAAACATGGCCACCAGACCGGCCTGGTCCATCAGCATGCTGTCCGCCGGCAGGCCGTATTGCTCGACTAACTTGCCGTGCAAACGGGCGACAGTCTCTTCCTCATCCTCGACCAGAATGGCCAGCATCGAGCGTTTGGATTTCTCCACGTGCGTATCGCGGATGGTCAGGCGAATGAGCCGGGCCCGTACACTGGCCGAGGTCAATTTTTCAAACATCCGGTAGGCCAGGTACTCTTTGACGATCAATTCATCGCCCTGTACATTATCGATCGTCGGCAGCACCAGTTTGATTTCATTGAGCGTGTCCAGCCCCGTGGAGACCAGCAGCTTTTTCTTGAATTTCAATTTGAGCGGCGGTATTTCGGAAACTTTCCGGCGATACTTGCCGCGTGGTTTCACTTCGATCTTGTAGGTGGTTCCATCCTCGGTGGTCAGCATGGCCGGCAGATAAATATCGGCCTTGCGGTTCTCGACGAGGGTGGTAATATCCATTTCCAGCGTCATCTTCGTCCCTTCCACCAGGGTGAGCCGTTCAAAAATGGTGGGGACAGCCGAGGTCGGCTGACTGGCCACAAAGACCGGAAACTGGAAGAAAGCGAAGAGAAAGACCGGATATAGCGTGAATAATTTTAGTCGAAACATGGCTACAGAATTTAATTCTGGAATCTGAAAGCGGATGAGGGGGTAAACACAACTTTGGAATGCAAGATAGCGTATTACAAAGTTACGTACAATATTGTTCTGTTCAAAGGCCTTTTGAACAGCCTTTACAGAATTATCGTAAAGTTAACGCAAAATCAGAATCTAATAAACCATTTTCGTCCAATGTTGCCGGATCGTTGGTCAAACCGGGCAGTCGGGCGGAAGACGATTCCGACCAGCCAAAGGTTGCAAAATGTGTTTGAAATGTCCCGCTCTGGCGGATCACAAAAGTTTTGTTTTCTACTTTTGCGGAGCGAAGTACAATACTCGCCATTTTAACGACTTTTGAAACGATGAAAAAATTAATTTTTACGCTGGCCGCCTGCCTGTCAATGGGCGCTGCAGCGCTGGCACAACACTCCCCGGGGAGCTGCGGAACGACCTTTGAAGACCAGCTGGCCACTCGCCCGCGGTTGCGCGAAAACCTGGCGGCCGTGGCGGCCGGAAGCTACGCGACGGATCGGGGCGCGATTCAGTACGTACCTATATTCTTCCACCTGGTGGGCGACGCCAACGGCAATGGCAAGCATAAAGAGCGGCTCGTGCTCGACCAGTTATGCAAGCTGAATGAGGCCTATGCACCCCTGGACATCCGGTTCTACCTTAATCCCCATCCGATTCAGGGCCTGTTTGATTATTCGATCAATAAGGAGGAGGTGTACACCACCCAAACCAACACCACCCTGATGCAGAACCGCCGCCACTCCAACGCACTCAACGTGTACGTGGTGAATGCGGCGGAGTCCGGCAACAACCAGCCCGGTACGACCCTGGCGTACTATTCACCCCAGCGCGACTGGATCGTGAGCCGGAAGGATCAGATCAACGGGAATAACAACAATGGTACGCTGGCGCACGAAGTTGGGCACTTTTTCAGCCTGAACCACACCTTTTTCGGCTACGAGTCCGATCCTTTCGGCCCGGACGATCCAACCTGGCCCGTGGCGCCCGTATTCGCCCCCAACGGCGGCGGCGTGACGACGGAGCGGCAAAACGGGTCCAACTGCCTGACGGCGGCGGACGAGATCTGCGACACGCCACCCGATTATAATTTTGGTTTTGAGCAGGGAGACTGCACTACCTACAATGCCGGCGCCAAGGATCCGCTGAGCGAGCTGGTCAATCCGATGGAAAATAACTTCATGAGCTACTTTTCCAATTGTTCCAACTACGCTTTTACGGCCCAGCAGCAGTCCGCCATCCTGGCCGACCGTAACTCCGCTTCCCGGAATTACCTCGACAATACTTACTCCCCCGTTGCGGACGATATCAATACGCCGATCGATTTTTTGGTGGGACCACTCAACGCCGATACGGTCAACTACTACGACCAGGTGCTGCTCGAATGGAATCCGGTGGATGGAGCGACCCACTATCTGCTGGAGCTGGACATTACCAACTCGTACTCCACGCCCAATGCCCAGACTTTTATCCAGGCCGGCTCCTCCAAGCTGATCACCAATTTGCAGAAAAACAAGAAATACTTCTGGCGGGTGCGGCCTTTCAATACCTACGTAACCTGCGCCACCGCCAAGCAATTTTCCTTTGTGACGCCCCTCGTGAGCGCCACGACGGATATTGCCGGTCTGTCGGCCTGGCAGGTATCTCCCAATCCGCTGCAAAACGGCGATGCTTTCCATCTGGCGGTGAACGCCAGCAATGGTTTCGAGGCCAGCGTGCGCATATTTGATATGGCCGGCCGGCAGGTCTATAGCCAGGTCGGCCTGCAGTTTCCGGCGGGCGAAACGGTGCAGGATGTGGTCGTTACGGGCCTGAACAATGGCCTTTACATGGTCATGCTGGAAAATGGGGCGGGGCGTGATGTACGTCGGCTGGTGGTTTTGCGTTAATAACCCGTAGTTTTCTACGTAAATGATGGAGGCCATTCCGACCAGCTCGGAGTGGCCTTATTTCGTTGAGGAAGGTGGAGCGGCCAACAGTGCCAGCCAGCCGGCAAGGAAGAACAGTCCGCCCAGGGGCGTGACCGGGCCGACCCAGCCCACCGAAAAAGGCAATACGGAGCGCATGGCCAGCAGGTACAATGACCCGGAAAAGCAGATCACCCCGGCCAGAAAGAACCAGCCGGCGCGGGCCAGCCACTTGTTCTCCGGCCCACGGGCCAGCAGCAGGCCGACCAGACCGATGGCCAAAGCGTGGTAGAAATGGTACTGGACCCCCGTTTCGTAAGTATGCAGCAGGGTAACCGCATCCAGTTGCTGCCGTTCGAACAGGCCCTTCAGGCCGTGGGCGCCAAAAGCGCCGATGGCCACTGCGGTGGCGCCCAGCAAAGCGGACAGACGAATGAATTTATTGGACATAAGTGATGGTGCTCCTTGTTTTAGTGAAGGCTGGTCGGCTTCGTCGCGGATCGATTGCATTTTTGCGGCAAATTTCCCAAAAAATGCCCTATTTCGCCGTTAAATCTGCTGCACCTTATGTTTGTCTCCCGTTTGCGCCGCCGCCAGCTCGGTTGGTCCATGCTAACCCTTTTGGCGCTGTTTTGTTTGTTTTTAGTGCTGCGCAAGGGCCAATCCGGCGCTTATCAGGCCCTGCCGGAGCAAATGGCGGTTGTGCTCGAATTTAACGGTGTGGTCAAGGGACTGCAGGTGATCTCCCAATCGCCCCGCCCGGCCTGGCGGCAATTTTCCAAAACCAGTTTATTCCGGGTGCTGCTCCCCGACGTGGCCGCCACCGAACGCATTTTCCGGAACGATGCAGCGCTGCAAACGGCTTTTCTCAACCAGCGACTGCTGGCCGCCTTTACCCTGAACCGGGCCGATAGCCTGCACGCGCTGTTCGTGCTGGAGACCGCAGTGGATTTCAATCTGTCGCGGGCCTTGACCATCAGCACGGAAGCCAAAAAGTATTTCCCCTCCGTATACCATGAGCAGCAGGTCTTTACCGTCTACCTGGCCGATGGCAAACGCATGGTGATGGCGCAGGCCGGCGAAATGCTGATCTTTTCCCGTTTTTCCTATTTGGTGGAAGATGCCCTGGCCCAACTTCAAAATGGCGGTAGCTGGTGGACCCAACGAAAGCACGCTCGTCAACTGCCCCCGGAGGCGCCGCTTAAGATCCAGTTGCAACCGGGTGCGCTGTCCAGCCGCTACGGACCGCAATTGGCGGCTCCCTGGCGGCCGCTGGCCGATTTGCTGACCCGCAATGCGACCTGGGTGGGCATCGCGCTGGATGACCAGCAAGTGGTGGCGCGTACCGAAAGCAAAGGTTTTCTGGCTCAACTGGCTGCCTTCGGTGCACAGGACCGCGGCGCCATGTATGCTATTTTGCCGGAAAATACGGCCTTCCTGGCCTGGGTGGGCTTTGGCCATCACCGACCTTTTTTCAACAACATCGCCGACGAACAAACGACTGATTTTGAACGCTATATCCTGTCCTGGGCGGGCAGGGAAGCCGCTTACGTGATCACCGAGCCTTTCTCACCCGCCATGCAGGACGACCAGTTCATTGTGCTCGGTGTGCGGGACACGGCGCTGGCCACCCGCCAGCTGCGGGAATATGCGCGGCAAAGCGGCTCCCTGCAGCCGGAAAGCAGTTACCAGGCCTTTGAAGTGTTTCGTTTCCTGAGCCAGTCTTTGCTGCAACCGCTGGTGGGTGACGATCCGGATTTCCGCAATCCGGTGGGCGCGCTGGTCGGCAACTACGTAGTGTTCGCCGGTAACCGCTCCGCCCTGGAACTCTGGATCGATAAATTCACGGTGAACCAGACGCTGGCCAGCAACACCGACTTTTTGCAATGGCAACAAAAAGTGCCCGCGCGCAGCCAGGCCTTGCTGTTTCTCAATGCCACTTATTTGCCGGCGCTGTTGAAAAACCTGTTTGGTCCCGGGGAGCAGCCCCTGGAAGCGGAAGACCTGGCTATCGCCGGGCAGGTCGGCTTCTGGGGCGCAGACCTGCAACCCGGTCCGGGCGGGGTGCTGGCCCTGCAGCTGGCCAGCCAGTCGCAGGCGGGCGCAGTGCCCTCGACCGCCATTTTGTGGAAAACCCCCCTAGCGGCGGATGCGGCGACGCCGCCGTTCGTCATCCCCGGGCGCAGCACGGCCAGCGAAAGCGCTATTCTGATCCAGGACACCGATAACCAACTGTACTGCCTCGATCCGGGCGGTACGGTACGCTGGCGGCGCAGCATGGCCGGCCGCATCCTGGGTACCGTGCAAGGCATTGATTTTCAGGGTAATCAGCGCGATTGTTACCTGTTCAATACCGCCACCCAGCTGTGGCTGCTGGATGATGCCGGGCAGGACGTGTCCGGTTTTCCCATCCAACTGCAGTCGCCGGCTACCAACGGCGTCCGGGCCATCGACTTCGATAACAGTCTGCGCTATTACTACTTCGTGGCCTGCGCCAACGGCAACCTGTACGGCTACGATCAGTTCGGCCGTTCGCTGGCCGGCTGGAATCCGCAGGCCGGGGTAGGGCAGGTCACCCAGCCTTTGGTCCACAGCCAGCGCGGCGACAAAGACTATCTGATCGTACTGAACCGGAAAAGCCAGTTGCTGGTATATGGCCGCGATGGCGCTGCGCGCTTCCCGGCACTGTCCCTGGAGGGCACTTTTGCCGGACCGCCGCAGGTGGACGCCGTCTCCAAATCACCGCGCATCACCGTCGTAAACACGGCGGGCAAAGCGGTGGGCTGCAACTTCGGGGGCGAACCCTTTTCCCTGCAGGTGGGCAAAGGGCCTAAAACATCACCGGCCAAAGGCGCTTTTCTGCCACTGACCGGCGACCTTCGGTATGAATACGCCGTGCTGCAGGGCAGCACCGTTACGGC
>JBKJKS010000047.1:0-8117 GCA_046597295.1 Saprospiraceae bacterium | reverse complement strand
GCCGACGTTGCGCCTGCCACTGACGCTGCTGCCCAATCCGGCGGTGGATGTGGTCCGGGCAGCCATTGATAATAACTGGCAGGGCAGCGTCGCCGTCGATGTCGTAGACGCAGCGGGCCGGATCGCCCGCCACCTGTCGCTGGAGAAAACCGGCGCCAGAATGTCCCTGGAGATCAACGTGGCCGATCTGCCCCGCGGACCTTATGTGGTGCAGGTCCGGATGGGCGCCGTGCGCATGAGCGGCGGACTGATGAAGATGTAGTTTTGGGCGGCGGACGCTGCTTCATTATTTTACAGGAACCGTCCACGCTACGCAGTTGTAGGGTGGACGGTTCCTTTTTGAAAGACATTATGACCACGACGGCACGACGGCACACGACGACTAAGGGATGGCTATCCCTTAACTTTTTTTCGTCGTGTTTCGTCGTGCCTTCGTGGTTAATAATCATAATCTAACACCTTATAAATCAACTATATATGCAATACCTCGTTGCCGATATCGAACTTTTCGACATCGTGCCCGGCTACCACGCCCGGTTCATCCACAGCGCGTCCATGACCCTGGCCTACGTGGATGTGGACGAGGGCGCCATCCTGCCGGAACATGCGCACGTGCACGAACAGGTGCTGAACCTGCTGGAAGGCCGCTTCGAGCTGGTGCTCGGCGGCGAAAGGATGGTGGCGGAAGCCGGCCAGGTCATCGTGATTCCCTCCAATGTACCGCATTCGGGCAAAGCCCTGACCCGCTGCCGGATCCTGGATGTTTTTTCACCGGTGCGGGAAGATTTCCGGAGTAAAAATATAGCGTACGGGCAGCGGTGATGCGTTTCCCCAAAAGCACGAAGGCCCCTTCCGACATTTCGGAAAGAGCGCTTCGTCTTCGTACTTCAGGTAACACCGGAAGGCATTCATTTTGCACTTATACCATGGGCGGAGTACATCCGGAAATTTCCACGCATGGATAAGGTCCATACAGACCGACAGGTCTATAGGAAACCGTACAGCAATGCAGGGCCCCACGCATCATTTTAGATGCCACGGCAATAATCAAATAGATAAATGGGGATTGCCTCGTGCTAATAGCACCAGACTTTAATGCGGAAAGGATAGCCAGATTAAAAGGCTAAGGCGCGGCAGCCTTGACGATCTTTTTAACCACCGTTTTGTCGCCCATCCGACATTGCAGGAAGTATATCCCCGCCGTCACGTTGGGTAACTCAATCCGAAACAGGCCGGTCGACAGGTTCTTGCGCGGCAGCAGTACGGATACGATTCGCCCCGTTTCGTCCGTCATATCTACCGACACGGCCGTTGGTCTTTTCAGATCAATCTCCAGCGTAGCCTTGACCATGTACGGATTGGGATAAATCTTCAGATCGAAGACGTCGGCTTTGGAAGCGCCGCTACCTGCATACAGGATGACCTCCGTCCTTTTGGTACGCCGGCTGGTCCAGCCTTCGTTCCCACCCGTCAGGGCCTGGGTACGGGGCCGGGCGGCCCAGCGCAACGCATTGCTCAGTATCTGATTAGACTCCGCTTCATCATAGTAATATTCCAGACCCAGATACACCACTTTGCCACTGCCCAGCGGCTTATAGCCCAGCACCGGGTAGCCCTTGATATCGGCTAAGGTAACGAAGGCGGGATCGGATATGTCCAGGGGATAGGCGTAGTTTTTCAACGTAAATTCCGACCGGGTACCACTCAATATCGGGTGCTCAGGCGTAATCTCATGGATCGTAGGATCGGCGCAGAAATAACCGTAATCGAGCTCGAAAAGGCCTAAACACTGCAGCACACTGTATTCGTGCGAGCCGGTGAGCACGACCGCCCCACCCTGCTGTACATACTGGATCAGGACGGAACCGTAGGCTTTCAGGCTGGCGGGGTTTCCACCCGAAGGATAGGCGACCACTACGGCGTCGTAGTCCGGCATTTTAAGGCTCAGATCGCCCGCGCTGCCCTCCCAAAAATCTACTACGGTGCTGGCCGGTAAAGAGCGCTGAATAATACGGTGTACTTTACCAGGATAGGCACTGTCATAAGAACATACGTTCAGCATCAGAATGCGCAGGCTGGCGGTGGTATCCGCTTCGGGCGCATACGTAGGAAGGAGTTCAAAAGCGGACGGATGCTTTTCCGGGGAGAAGTAACGGGTAACGGTCGTATTAAAGGCAAAAGCAGGATTGCCGAACTTCGACTGTTCAGCCCGGTAGGCAGCCAGACCGAAGAGGCCCGTTACCAGCGCGAGAATGGAAGCAAAACGAAGCATGGAGTGTAGTTTTGAAACAATAAAAGCAGTTTGCAGTCGATAACGACAAAACCGTGCCGATTGGTACGGCCAGCGCATTTTTACCGGCCAATTTTCAAATGGACGGCAAAGGTAGTGGCAAACGGATGAATTCCGGTGCCCGAAAGGCGCTTTTTGACCGGGCTGCTCCCGGGCGCACCAAAAGGACGGCCCGACGGATATGCTTCCGTCGGACCGTCCCGATGCTTAACAATGGCTGCAGGCAGCACTGCCCTTGGCCCGTCTTACTTCTTGGCTACCAACGACACCTGCAGGTCGAATTCGTCATAGATGGTCTTGTCGCCCAAACCGTCGAAGAAAGAGCCGGAGCCGTACTTCACGTTATACTCCGAACGGTCGATCGTGATTTTGCCATTGGCGGTGACCACACCGGCGGTTTCCACGGCACTGCCCAGGAATTTCACTTCCTTGGTCGTTTCCTTGATGGTCAGGTTACCGAGGATTTTGTAGTTGCCTTTCGTATCCTGCGCGATCACGCGGGTGATGACGAACTTGGCGGTCGGGTACTTGGTCGTGCCGAAAAAATCGTCGCTTTTCAGGTGGCCAACGAGTTTGTCCGCCCATTCGCCTTCCAGATCGGTGCATTTGATCGAGGTCATGTCCATATTGAACGTACCACCGGTCAGGACGCCGTTATCATACGTCAGGTTACCCGACTGCACTTTCACGGTGCCGGTATGTTTGCCCGTCACTTTATAGCCAGTCCAGACGATGGCACTTGCCGTGGTATCCACATTGTAGTTGGTCGGCACAAAAGCGGACATGGCCAGTATAGCCAGCAGAGGAAGAAAAAACAGTTTTTTCATGTTGTTACTATTTATTTTTGAATGTTTAAAATGCAAAGGTTGATCTCACCCCGGGGCAACCACATCCCAACGGACGATTACGGCACAAAGAGAAGCCGGGCGGTCCATCAAAAAATCAGCACATAGACGTACCGGTAGAATGAGAAGATATAAAAGGTGAATTGGCATACTGCGGGGTCGTAAGAGCCGCGCCGGTTATTAGTGTGCGTCAATGCGAGAACGGCCGCAGCAAAGATAAGTGTACCAAAAACAAATGTTGAAACACTCAAATCAAATTTTTGTTAACGAAACTCATTTTTCTTTCTTCCGGTCGTTTTCTCCGGCTCGGACGGGATCGTCCGGAATGGTCCCTTTATACCTGGTCTGGCTTTTTATACCAAAACTTCCAAATAAAATTTTCTTTTTCGTCCGCATCGTTCTACCTTTGCGCTCCTAAATTTAGCAAGAGCATAAACACGCATACAATGAAAGAGTTGGAAGCCATACAGTTCGTCCACGACCAGTTGCTGACGAAGCCTACATTCCCGGATTTCAAGACCGGTGACACCATTATTGTGACCTATAAGATCGTGGAGGGTGACAAAACCCGGGAGCAGGACTATCGCGGCGACGTGATTCAGATCAAAGGGCATGGCGCCACGCGCACCTTCACGGTACGTAAGATTTCGCACGGGGTCGGTGTGGAGCGTATTTTCTCTTTCACCAATCCGAATATCGCCGGCATCCAGGTGATGAAACGCGGTCGCGTTCGCCGGGCCCGTCTGTACTACCTGCGCGGTCTGGTCGGTAAGAAAGCCCGCATCAAGGAACTGAAATTTTCCGCCGCCAATTAATTCAACCCCTCTTGGCAGGTCTAATAGAAGAGGCCGTCCCGCTGTTGCGGGACGGCCTCTTTGCTGTGGCGCCGGGCCGGGAAGCCAGAATTTTCAGCCTGCTTACGCCGTACCGCTTAAATTTGTCGGAAAATGCGGGATCATGCACGATAACTTAATAATTATGGGAGTCAGTGCGCCAAGAGTGCACCAGGCCATTATCACTAAATTGATCTATGGACTCACGAATCTCTACCTGAATGGGCAAACCCACCTCTTTCCATACCCGGAAACCATGATTGACGAAAGCCAGACCAGTCCCGCGCCAGATGTTATGCTGGTCGATGCAGAAACGGATTTGACTAAAACGATCATTGAAATTACGCACACGCAGGGTGTGAAAAAGGACACCCAGAAAATGTTGGGCCTGATGCGCGATTATGAAGTAGCCGAAGGATTCGTGTATGACTACAAATTGGGCGTTTGGTACAAATTTGACTTAGTACACGGAGCCGTTGCTGAAAACCCCTCTTACTGCCAAAGCGTTGGCACGGACCTCCAAACCCTGCTCTTTTGAAGAAGCGTCGCGTTCCCTACCCTACTCGCCGCCCAGAAACGGATAGCGGTAATCGGTCGGCGGCACCAGCGTTTCCTTGATCGTGCGCGGCGAAAGCCAGCGGTACATATTCAACATGGAGCCGGCCTTGTCGTTGGTGCCCGAAGCGCGGGCGCCGCCGAAGGGTTGCTGGCCCACGACGGCGCCGGTCGGTTTGTCGTTGACGTAGTAATTGCCGGCCGCGTGGCGCAGTTTGTCATTGGCCAGCGCCAGCGCCGCCCGGTCGTTGGCAAAAATGGCGCCGGTAAGGGCATACGGGGAAGTGCGGTCGGCAATGTCCAGGATTTCGGCAAACTGGTCGTCCGGGTACACGTAGACGGTCAGTACCGGCCCGAAGATTTCCTCGCACATGGTCACGTAGTAGGGGTCGGATACCTCCAGCACGGTCGGTTCAATGAAATACCCTTCCGTTTTGTCGAAATTCCCGCCGGCCACTACCGTTACCTGGTCTGACTGATGCGCAGCGGTAATGTAGGCGCTGATTTTGTCGAAAGCCTTCTCATCGATCACGGCATTGACGAAATTGGTAAAATTTTCCGTGCTGCCCATCTGCATATCCTGCAGATCGGCCACCAAATAGTCTTTCACGGCCGGCCAGAGGCTTTGCGGTACGTAGGCCCGCGAGGCGGCCGAGCATTTCTGCCCCTGATATTCAAAGGACCCACGCCCCAGCGCTACAGCCACGGCTTTGGGATGAGCGGATGCATGCACCACCACAAAGTCCTTACCGCCCGTCTCGCCGACGATCCGCGGATAAGATTTGTAGCCCGCGATGTTTTCGCCAATGGTCTTCCAAATGCGCTGAAACACCCCCGTACTACCGGTGAAGTGCAGGCCGGCAAAATCGCGGTGCGGAAATACCACCTGGCCGATGGTGGGTCCATCCACGTACACGAGATTGATGACGCCCGCCGGCAAGCCGGCCTCTTCCAGGATTTCCATGATCACGGCGGCCGAATAGATCTGCGATTCCGCCGGTTTCCAGACCGCCACATTGCCGAGCATGGCCGGAGCGGTGGGCAGGTTGCCGGCAATAGCGGTGAAGTTGAAGGGCGTCAGGGCAAAGACGAAGCCTTCCAGCGGCCGCCAGTCGGTGCGGTTCCAGAAGCCGCGGGTACTCACCGGCTGCTGTTTGTAGATTTCCTGCATGAAATACACATTGTACCGCCAGAAATCAGCCAGCTCGCAGATGCAGTCTATTTCCGCCTGGTAGGCATTTTTGCTTTGGCAAAGCATGGTGGCCGCACTCATGCGGGCGCGGTACGGACCGGTGAGCAGATCGGCCGCCCGCAGAAAAATAGCGGCCCGCTCCGGCCAGGGCATCGCTTCCCAGCCGGGTTTGGCCTGCAGGGCAGCGTCGATGGCCGCTTCCACGTGGCTGGCATTGCCCCGGGAATAATGACCGAGCGTATGGCGGCGCTCATGCGGCGGATGCATCGCCACCCGTTCGTCCGTGTGTACGCGCTGACCGCCGATGAACATGGGCACCTCCTGCTCCTGGGCTTTCGCCGTTTCCAGCGCCGCTTTCAACGCCGCTTTTTCCGGCGAGCCGGGCGCATAATTCAACACCGGTTCGTTGACCGGATGGGGTACGGTAAAAATTGCGTCAGTCATGATTAGGTTTAGACGTTGGACGATTGGACAATGGACAACAGGACTTCGGGGACCTACCGGACGTTTACAAAGTCCGGTGTCCAGCCGTCGAACGTCCTATTTCATCAGCTGGATCTGAATTTCCCGGGGTATAAAAGGCGTGGCGTCGGCGCCGCCGAGGATGATTTCCCGCACGATCGTGCTGCTGATATGGGAAAATTCCGGCTGCGCAATCAGGAAGACCGTCTCGATGCCGCCGCCGACAATCTGGTTGAGCTGGGATATCGTTTTTTCATAATCAAAATCCGAGGCGTTGCGCAGGCCCCGCAACAGATATCGGGCGCCGATCCGCTGACAATAGTGCGCGGTCAGGTTCTGAAACTGATCCACGCCCACGCTCGGGTATTGGCTGAAGACCTGCTGCAGCCAATCCATGCGCTGCTCCAGGGGAAACAGGCTTTTCTTGGTAGAGTTCACCCCCACCGCCACCATAATCCGGTCGAAAAGCGGCAAGGCCCGCCGCACCAGATCGACATGCCCGACGGTGATGGGGTCAAAAGAACCGGGAAATACGGCAATTTTCATGCGGCAGATTTTAGAAACCGGGACGAAAGTCTGAAAATTTGCGCTTTCTCCCGATCTACCGGTCCACTATTAAAAAAAAGTGCCCTGGTGGCACGTCTATTTTATTTGAACCCCTACCTTAGCTCGAACAAAAATCAACTATTCATCATCAAAACATCCTAATCATTATGAAAAAACTCTTCATTACTTTGGCCCTGGTCGGCGCCTGTGTTTTCACGGCTTCCTCCCAGGATTACAAGTCGGCCATTGGCCTGCGTCTGGGTTTTCCAACCTCTATTTCTTTCAAACACTTTATGACCGAGAAGAATGCCTTCGAGATCTTTGCTGGATTTCGCGGCTACACCTACGTCAGAAACATCAACATCGGTGCGCTGTACCAGATCCACACGCCCATTGGCGGAGCCCCAGGTCTGAAGTGGTATTTTGGCTTCGGCGCCAGCGCATTCCTCTGGACGTATGACAAAGATTTCTCTTTTGGCAGAGAATACGGCAGTTTCAACCTGGGTCTGATGGGAAATCTGGGCCTTGATTACAAGTTCGTGAATGCGCCGGTTAACCTGTCCTTGGACTGGGTGCCTACTTTCGTCATTGGAGAGGCTTATTACAATGGATTCCTGGGCAACTATGGCGCCCTGAGCGTTCGTTACACGTTCTAAGATCGTTGTAACCTGGGTCAAAGCGACCACAGATTTACTTACCCGAATATGGGGGAGCCGGGCATATAGCCCGGCTCCCCTTTCGTTTTGCGGACCGCTTGGGGGGAAATTTCCACTATGTGTTGAATGAAAGCACTAATATTTTGGCATGGCTTTTCGCTTGATCTGGCTGCAGGCACTCAACCTACGCAACAATCGGAAGCATTGACCAGCCTGATAGACAACAGCGACCATAAGCTGGGCTTCAAGGAGAAACTGGTGCTCAAAATGGTCTAGAAGAAAGTCCAGAAAATGCAAAAGCGGATGATTGCCAGTCACCGCCTTACTTCCGCGACGTATCCATTTCACATGATCATAACGAATGGGTCCTGAAACAACGACGGCCACCCTTTTGCAAGGATGGCCGTGGCGTTGTTATGAATTCCTTCCGGTCAGGAACGGCGGGTAAATCCGCCATCCCTGCCGTTTACTTACTTCGTCTGGATCATTTTCTTGGTGGCCATATCGGTAGCCGTTTCCAGTTTGTAGTACAGCAGACCTGCGGTGTTCAGCAGTGCGCGCTCGACCGTGATCGTGTTGTAACCTTTGGCGTAGTCGCCTTTCTGGGTGAAGATCACCCGGCCGGACTCATCGTACACCGTCAGCGTGGCCGCAGTGGCCGCTGGCAGGTGGAAACCGATGCAGGTCTTACCCACGAATGGCTTCGAGTTGTACCAGAACCAGCCGAACCCATTCGTG
>JBKJKS010000027.1:0-3814 GCA_046597295.1 Saprospiraceae bacterium | reverse complement strand
ATCGGACAATGCCGGATCATTGCCCGGCCAATTGGTCAAAGTACCGGCCAACTGGCCGCCGCCATGATCCGGCCAATCGGCTACGAGCGTAGCTATACCCGAACAACCATCCGTGATGACCACATCGGGCAGCCGGATGTTGCCCTGACAGCCCGGTCCGATGGCCGTCACCGTCGTCGCGGGCGGGCATTGTAAAACCGGACCGGCTACATCCTGAACATCAATGTTTTGTATACCGATTTTGGGGTTGGTTGCCGAGAGCGGTAGGCAAAGATCGTAGACCTTCCAAGTACGCCGGACGCGGTAAGAGCCGCCACACTGGGGCATAATAGTGTCGAAATAATTGGCGTCCGTTTCGCAATAGGAACTCGGTAGCAAAGGGAACTGGACGCCGCCGACCGCCACAAAAGGTACGCCATTGACTAACTGCGATATATTAGGGTCCGTACAACCCAGAGCCCTGTCGGCCGGGATCTGCACATCGGCCAGTAAGCGACGCCGGTTGATTTTTTGCAAGCAGCTGCTTTGGTTCAGACTGGCATCCTGGGCAGTCCAGGTCCGGGTGATCGTGCCGCTCAGGTTGGAAGTGCTGTCACAGGGCAGATTCACTACCACTTCGGTATAAGTGACCGGCAGGATGCCGCCACAGTTGTCCAAAGCGGTGGGCCGGCCGGCCAGGATGCCCAGTGAATCGTGCAGGTAGGCGGGCGCCAGGTTGTTGACCGCGCAGGAAATATTGATATCCGTGCACTGCAGCGCAGGCGGCAGGCTATCCCGGACCACCCCATTGCCCCAGCACCGGTTGCCGGTGACCGGTGCGGTGACCCGGAACTGATAGGTCTTGTTCAGGTCGGCCACCGTCAGCACTGCCGGCGCCCAGGGGCCGTTGCCGAAGGGCAGCGTACGATCCACTTCCACGACAAAACCGGCGGAGCAGCCGTTGGCATTCGGTTCCAGGATATCGGCCGGTAGCACCGGATAGGAGCAGTCATTATCTATTTTTATGGTTGCCAGATCGTTGCAGATCAGCATGCTGGAGAAGTTCAACACCGTAATGGTGAACGAACAGGTGGCGGTATTGCCCGCGGCGTCCAGAGCGACGAAGGTGTTCACGGTGGCGCCGACCGGGAAGGTCGCTCCCGGCGGCAACCCCAAGGCCTGGGCCACCACTACGCCCGGCTGGTCGTCGGTAGCCGTTACGGCATATTGCACGATCTTCCCGCAAAGATCGGGTCCGAGTTGAAAGGTACTGCTGGTCGGACAGGTGATGACCGGGGGTATACTGTCGGCGTTGATCCAATCGCCTGAAAAATCTTTCGGGAAGGAAGCGGCGAAGACGGGTTGGCTCAAAAAATAAGCAGCCAGATAAAGGGCGTAGCGTAGAAAACGATGCATAGAGAATCGGTTGGAAACCTCGTTCTGCGCCCTTTTTCCGCGGGAGCGGGTGGGCAGCAGCCGACACATTTAAATGATTGTCAACGCCTTAGGTCCGCCATAACGGCTTTCAGCACATGACTGCGGCTGGATTAAAATGAACTACTGTCAATAATGCGACCAAATTTTCCAAAAAGCGTTGCGCAAACGGAAAAATGTTTTGCCGGATCGTCGGCAATCAGCTGAAAAAAATTCAGGAGCGGTCGGAAACGGGCCGGGACCGGCCTATTTTTCAAAGCATTCTTCGCAGAAGCGCAATCTGCCCAAGGTGGTAGACATCATGTTGGATGAGGCCGTTGATCAGGAAGGCGAAAGAGAATTTCGCCCTCCACTACAGATGCCGCTCCATCCAGTCCAGGGTATACGCAAACACTTCCTCCTGTTCCCGTTCATTATGCAGTTCGTGGTACAACCCCGGCCATTCGTGGTGGGCCACGTCACCGGTGACGCGTCCGAAAAATTCTTTGGTGGCCGGTGCGGAAATGATCTTGTCGCCGGTGCCGTGCAGCAGCAAAAGCGGTACGGGAAATGGCCCGGCATACTGGTTCAGCCAGCCGGCACTTTCCAGCAACAGCATGCCGGCCGCAGCGCTGATCTTGTTGTGCACCAGCGGATCGGATTGATAGGCTTCCACCACGGCGGGGTCCTGGGAAATAAAGCGCGCGGTCAGGCCGGTCGGCAGGCTCAGGGTAGGCATTAAACGGCGGAGCAGGCGCCCGGCCAACACCTTCAGCACCGGCGCTGCAAAGCCCAGCCGGATCCAGGGGCTGGTGGCGATCAGCCCCTGCAGCACCGGTTGGCGACGGGCGACATAGTTGAGGGTCAGGTTGCCACCCATAGAATGACCGTACAGGAACAGCGGCGTGTCGGGATAGCGGCGGCGGGTTTCGTCGAGCAGCAATCCAATATCGTCGAGCAGGGCATCCAGATCGCGGGCATGGCCGCGGCCGCCTGCGCTGCGCCCATAGCCTTGTATATCCATGCCCACGACGGCCACGCCATGCCGGTTGTACCAGGCGGCCAGGTGATGATAACGACCGATGTGCTCGCCCTGTCCATGCACTACCGTGATGACGGCGCGCGGTTGTCCGACTGGCCAGTCGACCAGGTGCAACTGTAGGTTTTCGGCGTTTTGCAGGGTAAATTCTTGCATGTGGGTCGGGAAAGGTTGGGTACAAAATTAGAAAAAACCGGTGCCGTATCCGCAAAATATGCGTCCTCCCGAATTTTCCGTTCCAATCCGTCTGATCCGTCTGATCCGTTTTCCAATCCTTCCAAGTACTCCTACCTTTGCCCCATGCGTATTGTCTATATGGGTACCCCGGAATTTGCCGTGCCTTCGCTTGACTTACTGCTCGCCCACGGCTATGACGTGGCGGGCGTCATCACTGCTCCGGACCGGCCGGGCGGACGATTGGGGGTCATCCAGTCTGCCGTGAAGCAATATGCGCTGGCCAGGGGCTTGCGCGTATTGCAACCGGAAAAACTGCGGGATCCGACATTTTTAGCGGAATTAAGCGCCTTGCAGGCCGATTTACAGGTCGTCGTCGCCTTTCGGATGCTGCCCGAAACTGTCTGGCGAATGCCGCCGCTGGGTACGCTCAACCTGCACGGTTCGCTGCTGCCGAAGTACCGCGGCGCAGCGCCGATCAACTGGGCGATTATCCGGGGGGAAACCGAAACCGGCGTCACCACTTTCCTGCTTCGGCATGAAATCGACACGGGCGATGTGCTGTTTCAGGACACCTTGCCCATCGGCGAAAACGATACGGCCGGCGACATCCACGATCGGATGATGCACGTCGGCGCCGATCTGGTGCTGCAGACCGTGCAGGCCATCGAACAGGGCAAGGCCCAACCCCGGCCCCAGCCGGACGCCGAAGCCAGCCACGCCCCCAAGCTCCATACCGATACCTGTCGCATCGACTTTGCCCGTCCTGCCGCGCTCGTACATAATTTCATCCGCGGACTCAGTCCGCATCCCGGCGCCTGGACGCAGCTGGACGGCAAGACCCTCAAGATCCTGCGCAGTACGCCCGGCGGTGATCCGGGCCCCCTTCCCCCGCCCGGCGAATTTTTTTCCGATGGGAGAAACGAGTTGAAAATCAGTACGGCGGATGGCTTTATGCAGGTCCTGGAACTACAGCTGGAGGGCAAACGCCGCATGACCGTCCGCGAATTTCTGAACGGCTACCGGATCGGGCAGTAACCTCGTTGATGCCGGAAAGCGCCCGGTTGCTGTGGCACGCGGTTTTAATCCATTCGAGTGCCGGGAGAGGGTTAGCGGACGGACCAATGTTTACAATGTCTTAATGCCCCTTGTTGGTACGAACACCGGCATAACCCCTTCCTTTGCCCGCTTTACTGCGGCTCCTTTTCA
>JBKJKS010000633.1:0-3577 GCA_046597295.1 Saprospiraceae bacterium | reverse complement strand
TTGACCAACCGATTTATCGGTTTAGGGCAAGTCAAGCCAAAAAACCGATAAATCGGTTGGGCCTGGCCGTTTTTGACGCATAGCCCACGAATGAATTCGTGGGTTGAAAATCACAAGTGTCTGATTGTTAACACGCAACAAGTCCAATCAAATGTTCCGGTCAAAAAAACAACGCATTGGAAAACAGCACTTTACCCTCCTGCCAGAAGCTACGGAACAGCGGATTGTCGACGAAATAAACCACGTGTCCCTGGCCCATCCGCTGGATCGCCGCAATGGGCGTTTTTTTCAACCGCGGTTTCACCCGGCTACCGATGAAGCCGTAGGACTGGTACTGGTCATCCAGGTACACGGCCGCCGATAATTTATCGGACATTTCGTAGCTGTCGGCCGTCACCTTTAAGCTGAAATACTGGCTTCCCAGGCCATAGGCCAGGGGATTGGTAGCGTCTACTTTGGCTTTGACCACCGCGCCCGGCAGCTGGTCGCTGATGCCGTCGCGTTCGCGGGCCAGGTAGGGTTTGGGCAGGTCGGAAGTATCTTTTTTGGTTGCCTCCTTCGCCTTCAATTCAAACCCGTCCTTGTCTGCGAAGGCCTTCACCCCGCCATCGAAGGCGATGATGCGCCCGCCGGCCCGCACCCAGTCCTTAATGATGGTCATTTGCCGCTCCGACAGGTCATAGGCGCCGTTGGGAAAAATAAGGGTGTTGTAATCGCTCAGTTTTACCTTGTGCAGCCGGTCCACCGGCAGGGCCGTCACCGGGTAGTTCAGTTCGCGCTCAAAGAGAAACCAGGTGTGACCAAAGGAATTGTCGTCCACATCGTCCCCATAGACAATAGCGGCCTTCAGGGTGTGGACCTGGGCGAAGGCCTCCGAGCCGAAGTCATTGCCCTTGCTGGCGTAGCCCGAAAAGATCGCCTGGAGGGGCACGTTGGTCTGGGCAGCGGCAGCCTGCACCTGTCCATCCAGCTCGGCTACGGCGCTGCGGTTGTCCGCCCGCGCGATCACGTAGGTGCCGGCTTCGAACTGCTGATCGGCCATGGCGAAGGGCTTGGTGGCGTAGCGCACTTTTACGCCTTTTTGCAGGAGCAGGCCGATGAATTTGGCTTCCGCCATCGAACTGCGGCGAATACACCAGGCGTAGGGCGAGGCGGCCAGCCGGATCTCGGGCGCCTTATACGGTTCCCAGGCCTTTTTCGGTTCCAGCTTCTCTTTCAAAGCGTAGGCATCCAGCCCATAGGCATAAGGCAAGGCCCAGGCCGTAATATCGTAGGTGAGCGAATCGGACAGGCGGGGCGTCGGTTCGAACAGGACTTCCAGCAGGGTGGATTTGGGTTGAAAAGCACTGATTACCAGATCGTTCGGTTGCAGCGAGATGCTGCTTTCCTGGCCGGTCCGGTAGTCGAAGGCCTTCAGTCCGGACGCGCCCACGCCCGCCCGACCGTAGCGGATCTGGTGGCGGTCCAATAATTCGCAGAGCATATTCACTTTGTTGGGATCATTGCCTTCGCGTATGACGAAGGCCTTGTATTGCCCCTGCGGCTGGCTGGCCGACCGGGTGTAATAGCTGCGGAAATTCTCCACCACCTCTGCGGCATTTTTGCTGGCAATTTCGATGGTAGAGCGGCTCGTGGTAAGGTGGTGCAGCATGCGATCGCGCAGGGTGAGCGTGTCGCCGAAACTATTGAGAATGCTCCGCCCGGCACTGGAATTGCCCGCCTGTTCGTAGGTCATGCCGATCGCGCCGTTGAACATCGGGTAAGTATCGCCATAAGAAGGATAGAACAGATCGAAGACCTCTTTGGTAAAATACAGCCAGCCGTTGGCATCGAAATAACGGGCGTGGTTCTGCCCGATCTGGGTTTGAAAAGTGCGCTGCCAGGGCGTGATGAAATCGTGCATCGGCTCGGCGGCCGGCGCGAAATAGTAGGGATTGTCGATGGATTGTTCGTGCAGGTCGGCGTGAACATGCGGCAGCCAGCGCTGGTACAGCACCAGCCGCTGCTGGGTCTCGACCTGGGTGGCCCAGGCCCAGTCCCGGTTCAGATCGTAGTGGTAGTGGTTGGACCGGCCGCCGGGCCAGGGTTCCCGGTGTTCGCGGGCGTCGGGGTTGGGATTATGCAGCAGGTTGCTCACCTGCCGGTTCCAGTGCGTGTAGCGGTCATACCCATCGGGATTGAGCGCCGGATCGAGAATGACCACGGTGTTTTTCAGCCATTCCCGCACCTCCGGCTCCGTTTGGGTAGCCAGTTGGTAGGCCAGCAGGGGACTGCATTCCGCTCCCGAGGGTTCATTACCATGGACGCTCATGCTCAACCAGACGATGGCTATGGGCGTGGTCAGGTCGGGGGAGCCGTTGGAAAGCCCCGCCAGGCGCAGGTTATTCACCCGGATCTGTTCCAGGCGGGCCAGGTTTTCCGGCGCAGAGAAATAGGCCACCTGCAGAGGACGGCCTTCGTTGGTTTGACCGTATTTTTCCAGCCGCATCGTGGTAGGCGCGCCGGCCGCCAAATGCTCGAAATAGGCATTGAGCTGGGCATGGGGCGTAAACTGCTCCCCCCGCCGGAACTGAAAGAACTCGTCGGGCGACTGGAGCAGCTTGCCCGGAAGGCTGGTTTGGGCAGGCAGTACAAGGCTCGCGAACAGCAGGGCGAGCAGGAGGGCGGGCAGAAAATTTCTCATATAGCGGATTGGTCGTACGGATTGGTGCAACGGCCAGCAATTCTCGGTTTGGGCTAGCTTCACTGCCCTGCGCGGGTCTTACGACCCCGCAGTGATCTTTTACCGCCAATTTCGCGGGGTCGTAAGACCCGCGCGAGGCACCTGCGGACCAAAGCGAGAATTGCTGTGCAACGGCAAACATCGGATATTTTTGGCAAAAGGCCATTGCTGCGTTTAAAGCGCTGCCTAGCGGGATGGCCAAAAAAAAGAGCGGCTGATCTGGTCTGATCAGCCGCCCGCTCCATGCCCTGGAATAACTCCTGGCTTAAAAAACGTGCTTTTCCGCGTGGTAACTCGACCGGACCAGCGGGCCACTCTCCACGTACAACAGGCCTTTGGCCAGCCCGACCTCCTTATATTCGGCGAACAGATCGGGGTGCACATACTCGGCCACGGCCAGGTGCATCTTCGTCGGCTGTAAATACTGTCCGATGGTCAGGATGTCGCAACCGTGGGCCACCAGGTCGTCCATGGTGCGGAAAACCTCTTCTTTCGTCTCGCCCAGGCCGACCATTACGCCGGTCTTGGTGCGTTTGCCATAGTTCTTAATGCGCTGGATCTGCTCCAGGCTGCGGTCGTATTTCGCCTGGGGGCGCACCAGCCGGTACAGCCGCGGAACCGTCTCCATATTGTGGCTCACCACTTCCTGGCCGGCCGAGATCATCCGTTCCAGGGCTTCCCAATTGGCCTTGGTATCGGGGATCAGCGTTTCGATGGTCGTGCCCGGGCTGAGTTCTTTTACCGCGCGGACAGTCTCGTACCAGATTTCGGCGCCGCGGTCTTTCAGTTCGTCGCGGTTGACCGAGGTGATCACGGCGTGCTTTACTTTCATCAGCCAGATGGCTTCGGCGACGC
>JBKJKS010000592.1:0-8387 GCA_046597295.1 Saprospiraceae bacterium | reverse complement strand
CACGTAGGCGCTGGTCCACAGTTTTTTATTAATGGGGAAAAACAAATCCCAGCCCAGCCCGACGAATCCACAGACCAATCCGAAAACCATTAAATCGCGGATCAGCAGGTCTTTTTGCTTCGACCGGTAAGCCATGAGTTCACCGCTCAACCAACCCAGGATCACGGTCACCACGGCGGGAAAAGTGCTCAACAAGCCTTCCGGGTCGAAGCCGATGCCATCACCATGGTAGAGGTGGTTGTCACCGACCAACCAGCGATCCAGCCGCAGGACCGCGTTCCCAGGCAGGCTGTACGGATCGAAGCCCGGTGTGCCGAACAGGTATAATACGCCCCAGTAGGCCAGCAATATGCCCACCGATACCCAGATGAGGGTCCGGCGCGACAAGGTCAGGACCAGCACCGAGGCGATGCCGTAACCCAGCGCCAGGCGCTGCGGTACGCCGAAGATGCGCCAGTGCTCCCAGTCGCGCCAGTAGATGGGGAACTTATTCAGTAAAAGTCCGATCAGAAAAAGCAGGGCCGCACGGCGCAGGATCTTCCAGCCCAGCGCGGAGGACCATTGCCGGTCATACTTGCCGAACGAAAACCACATGCTGACGCCAATGATGAACATGAAGGAAGGAAACACCAGGTCGGTGGGGGTACAACCATGCCAGGTGGCGTGTTCCAGCGGCGCATAGGCGTAACCCCAGGTACCGGGCGTATTCACGATGATCATGAAGACGATGGTCAGGCCGCGATAAAAATCAATGGCGAGGTAACGATTCATAAGACAGGTTCCTGTAGTTTCGTGGCAAAGTAATTCATATTTCCTCATTCAGAATTGCAAAAAAATGCTCTTCGCTATCGGCACACGGGTCCGCTTCCGCTACACCGGAGAAACCGGCATCATCACCGCGATGCTGGATGATGCCATGCTCCAGATCCGGCTCGATAGCGATCCGACGCTGGAAATTCCGGCTTTTGAGGAGGATTTGTTGCGCAACACCGACGCTGAGCCCGTAGCACCGGGCGCCCGGTTCATAGCTGGCAAACCGGAAAAAAAACCGGAAGCACCCCCGCGTCGGGAAATCAAAGGCCAGTACCATATTCTGAAGCCAAAGGGTATTCAACTCGCCTTCGAGCCTATGCCCGGCCGCGACGGGAGCGTGTCGCGCTATAAAGCCTGGCTGATCAACGACACCTCCCAGGAATTTCTCACCGAATTCGATCTGTTCACGTCCCAGAAGGATGTACTGACGGTCGATGCAAAATTGCCAGCCCTGACCGCGCTGGAACTGGGCGATTTTCTCTCCGACGACCTCAATGAAGCACCGGAAGTACTGCTCCGCGTGCAACGCATTACTACGGAAGGACTGGAGGAGGCTTTGGAGAAAAAACTGAAAATCCGGGCCAAGCAATTTTTCAATAACCTGCAAACGGCGCCGGTCCTGAACCTGCTGGCGCACGTATTCTTACTGCTCGACTCGTTCGAGCCGAAGGTGAATACTACAGACGATGCGGATGATCTGAAAAACTACACCAAGCAAAAAGTGCAGGCTACCCGCAGTGTGCAGGGATCGAATTCCACGCCCTTCAACGCTTTCAACGTGGAGGAATTTGCCAATTTCATTCCGGAAGTCGATCTGCACATCCAGCAAATTACTAACGGCTACGCCCGGCTGGACAAAAGCGAGATCGTCCGCCTGCAACTGCTGCACTTTCAACGTTTTCTGGACAAGGCCGTCCGCCTGGGTGTGCCCCGCATTTTTGTGATCCACGGCGTGGGCGAGGGTAAGCTCCGCGACGCCATTGCCGACCGGCTGCGCCAGCACCCCGACGTCGTCAAATTTAAGAACGAGTACCACGCCAAATATGGATATGGCGCGACGGAGGTTATTTTTTGAGGGTTGATGAGCAGCTGCCCAGAAGAGGGTGTCTCAAAAGGGTTGATTTCGGTTTTCCGCTCGGCGACCCCCTACCCCTAAAGGGAGTAAATTTTGTAAAAACTTGAATACTCGGTAATAAATTTTACAAAAGTTATATTCAACGAAATGTGCTCCCCTTTAGGAGTAGGGGGTCGCTGAGCGGAAAACAAGATTTTGGCTTATGATACACCCTCTTCTCCTTACAAAGCAAAAGGGAGTCCGACGGTGTGGTCGGACTCCCTTTTCTATAAAATAAGGTTAAACAAGTCGTGCATTATCAACATTCATCAACCCTTATCAACCTTCATCAACCCCTTTTCAATACTGCCACAGATCGTGCTCCCAGTTGAAAATATCGCTCTTGATCTTCTCCGATTCCATCAACAGGTCGGTGCCGGTCAGGTAATCTTCGATTTTCCGGTCGTACACGTTCGACTCTTTGTAAATGAAGCTGGCGAAATAGCGCATTTCGAAAACATCTTCCCAAGAGATGGTCGCGTTGGTGTTGCCGCCCATGGTGAATACGCGGTGACGGGCAAACAGTTCGCGGGCCTGCGGATAGTACACCCAGAACATGGGCTTCTCGAAACGGAAGTTGCCTTCGTTGTCTTTGACGTCGATCATCGGGGCAATACCGAGGATGCGCACCTGCATCTGTGAGGTCTCCTTATCGAAGAACCATATTTCTTTCAGACGGAAGCGTTTGACGTCTTCCCAGTTGATGTCGTTGTTGACGATCTGGATTTTTTCCTCGTACGTTTCCGGGTCGAAGGTCACGACCGTATCCGTTTTGGAAAGCATGGACAGTACGTCATCCGTGCTCATGCGCTTTTTGAACTTGGCGCCGTCTTCGTCCGTGCTGTATACCGGCAGGTCGCCTTTGGTGGCGGCTTCCGACAGAATTTTGAAGAAAGGATCTTCCGGATAAGCAAAGGGCAGGTTCATTTTCTCGCGCACGTCGATAATGCGCCAGATGCGTTTTTCCCAGAAAATATCGCTTTCGCGGATGGGCTGGTAGGGCAGTACCCGACGCTCCCCCATGATGTCCTTCTTGACTACATCATCAATAGGCGCCTCGCCCGGCATTTCTTCGAGGACTTCTTCGGTTTTTACTTCTACTTCTACTTCTTCAGGATTTTGGGCCAGCAAAGCCGTTGCGGAGCAAAGGCTAAAGAAAAAGCACAGGCAAGTCCATTTGATAAAGGTCTGCATGACTCCCGGATGGTTGATTAATGAAAAATATTTGTGTTTAGCAGGCAAGAAAAAGCCCCAGCCGATTATAAAGACCGGCTGGGGCCTCCTTATTGTGTACTTACTTAATTTTAAAAGCCAGACCGCCGATATTCCGCGCTGCCACGTCGCCGGGGCATTTGCACTTCACATCGTCGAAGAAGTAGCTGTCGCCCGGTTTTGCTCTTTGAATCAGATCACCGGTGTCGCCGCTCCAGCGGGCACCGCTGTTCTGCTTCGTGATCGGGTCCTGGCGCTTCGGCAAATAGGTCATTTCGAAACCCACCACGTCGCACTTGGCGTCGAAGTCGAAGTTTTGCAGCACGGCGGCTACACCACCCTGGGCCCGGAACGTACCGTTGTTCATCGAACCCGATTTGTGCTGCGCACCCAGCAGGGGCAGCGGATCGGGAATACGCTTCACGCGGTATTTGAACGAAGAGGTGGCGCCGCCACCCGATACCGTCAGGGTCGCCTCGCCCGGCGTGGAAGCCGTCACCACGAAGTGACCACCGCCTTTGTTGGAGATGTTCACGCCGGAAGCGCTCACTTTTACTTCATTGGAACTTACGCCGGCCGCCGAAACGGACACGGGGTTTTCCACACCAATGTAGAACACGTTCATTTTGTCCAGCGATACGGCCACCGAACGCTGACCAACCTCATATTTAAATTCCTTGCTGTAGTTCTCCGTTTTACCCGTCAATGGGTTTTTTACGTTGATACTTACGTTAAAGGATTTTTCACCGACGCCACTACCCGTACCCACTTCATAGCGGGCAACACCATCTTTCAGCGGCAGGTTGCTACCCCCCACAGCAATACTGATGTTGTCTGCCGTGGAGCTGTAAGCCCCCAGAGAAACGTCCGCAACATACCTTTCGCCCTGAATAATATAACTTTTTTCAGCAGATACGATCGGCGAAAATTTGTCAAATTTAATGTCCTCTCCACCTACTTTCTTCGCGCAATAGTTCAGTACTGCAGTAGCGGAGTTCTTGGCATCGCTTTGCATTTTGCCCAAGATCGGGAAAACGGCAGCGATGGGCATTTGCTTGAATTTAAACTCCGACCAGCTTTTCATAACAGTATTGGCGGGAAGTTCTTCCACATCGAGGGGCAAACCTTTGGCCACCTCTGCGTCGTTATCGGCCAGGGCCAACAGCTGGAGCCGGGTATCCCGGATCTTCGCTTCTATTTCATTCCCCAATCCGTCATTAACAAACATCTTGGTGGTAACGTCTTTGTTGCGAATATCCTTGGGAATGGTCGGATCACTTTTGGAAGGCCCTTTGCCTTTTTCAAAGAGTGTAGTACGAATCCCTTCGATATAGCTTACAAAATCCGAAGAAATCTGCTGTGCCTGCTTAGCGTTGGCCAAATACTTGGCGTTGTCTTCAGTTTTGTAAGCGTCGGCCTGTTTAGTGATGCTACTCATGAGTTGGTCATTGTTGACCTCCACAATAGCACGGCTATTTTTCAAGCCTCTATCCAGCGAGAAGAATGCGTTCATCACCTCGGCCGACACGTTCAGTGCCAACAACGCGGTCAACACCAGATACATGAGGTTGATCATCAGTTGCCGCGGCTCTTTTGGTATGGACATAAGTCTTTACTTTTTTTGATTGTGAGATTGGAATAATTACCAAAAAATGCGGGACTTACTGACGACCAATGTTGGCCATAGCGGCGAGCATATTGCCATACACCGTATTGAGCGAACCGAGATTTTTGTTGAGGGCACCCATTTGGTCTTTGTAAGCGCGCACGTCCTCGGCCGATTTGGCCATGTCGGACATCGCTTCGTTCAACTTCGTGTAGAAGTTGCTCATGCTTTTGATCTGGTCCTGCGTGCCGGAGAAGTCCACTTCCTGGAGGGCTTTCAGGGCGCCCATGCTTTTCGACATGGATTGCAGTTCGGTCAGCATACCGCCCAGTTGGCGTTCCACCACGTCGCCGTGCAGCGGCACGATATCGGGCTGGAGATTGGCAGCACCGCTGGTCAGCGGCTGCATGCGGGAATCATAGTCGTCGAGTCCGGGATACAGTTTGTGCCAGTAGTAGTCAGGCTCGGGCGGCAGAATACCGATCAGCAGGAAGATAAATACTTCAATACCCATACCCAGGATCAGCATTTCGGAAGCACCCTCCCAGCTTTCCAGCTTGAAAAGTGCACCCAGCAACACGAAGGCAGCACCTACACCGATTAGAAGATTTTTTACGCGTTTGAAACCTTTTGATTTGACGAAAGTCATCGCTGTTAAACTTTTAGCAGTTCAAGAAAATATTCAGTTGATTCAAAAACGACCGGCAAAAGTCGCGCCGCAAAAGTAGTAATCGTCCAATTACTTGCTCCACAAAATGTACCCGCTAAGCCCAATCCAGCTTCTATAATTGTCCGCCATCAGCAAACAACCCAGAAGCAGCAATCGCATTTACCGGAACAGGAGGGGGTGGGTGGACAATATGTTGCGGAAATTGTAAAAACAGAGGGCAAAACGCAGGTGGAGTGACAATATTACTTTGTACACCAATTTACCTGCATTTTGCCCTCCGGGTATGCTGCTTGTTAGAAGTCGTTGATCGAGCGACCCAGGAAGGTCAGCACGTTCCGGAAGCCAACATAGCACTTGGTAGTATCCTGATATTCATAGGCACGGGTACCGGTCTGCATAAAGAAAGCCACGTCTTTCCACGAGCCGCCGCGGATAACTTTCCGCTTGGCCGTGATCGGGTCTTCCTCCTTCGCATCATAGCGAATGTCCGGATTCAAATCGTGAATGAAAGAGTAGGCGTTTTCCTGGAAGGCCGTTTCCGTCCATTCGGCGACGTTACCAGCCATACAGAACAGGCCATAATCGTTGGGGTAGTAGGCATCCGCTTTCACGGTGTACAGACCGCCGTCCTCCGGATAGTTGCCGCGGCCAGGCTTGAAGTTGGCCAGCAGGCAGCCTTTGGCATTCCGGGTGTAGTAAGCGCCCCAGGGATAGGGTGCTTCAGCGCGGCCACCGCGGGCGGCGTATTCCCACTCGTGCTCGGTCGGCAGGCGGAAGTCCTCCGTGGTCGGGTCGCCGTCGGAATACATATCCCACAGTTTACCACGCCAGTAGCTAAACGCTTTGGCCATTTTCCAGTTGATACCCACGACCGGATAATCGTCAAAAGCCGGGTGCCAGAAATAGTTACGCGTCATCGGCTCGTTGTAGGAATACGAGTAGTCGCGGATCCAGGCCAGCGTATCCGGATAGATTTTCACTTTTTCCCGGTGGATGTGGCTGGTGCGGTTGCTGGTGCGGTCGTGGGCAGCTTTCTGCCAGTCGTACCACTGGTACTCGAAGACAAATTTGCTGACGTCGAACTCTTTGCGTCCGGCGAAACGCTCGTTGCCCTGGTAGTACATGTTGTCCAGGGCGCCGTCGCCTTCTTCGGCGTCGTTGGCCCAGTCAATTTCCTGTTCCCAGTCGATGATGGGTTGGGGTGGCTCCTGATCGTTCTCGGAGTCCTCGACCACCTGCTCCAGTTCGCGGTGGGCGATGGAGTCGCGTACCCAGTTCACAAACTGGCGGTACTCGTTGTTGGTGACCTCCGTCTCGTCCATGAAAAAACCCTGGATAGAAATGGATTTCGGACGGGACACCAGCGCTTTGCTGAGGTCTTCGTCGCCGGTACCGATGTGGAGCGTGCCGGAAGGCACATACACCATACCATAAGGATTAATGCCCTTCCAATTGGGGCGGTCCATTACGCCAACCAGCTGGCCGCTTTCTTTCCGGCCGCATGAGGCGACCACTGCCGCGAAGAAGGTGAGAAGCAGGAGTAATTTTTGCAATTTTTTCATGTTAAGCACCCGTGTTTTCCTACTTTAAATGTTATGTTTGGAAAAAGTGACCGTAAAGGTAGCAGATTAAATTCTTTGAGGAAAAAAATTCCAAACAAAATTGGCTGGATTATGTCTTTCGTCGCAGCAAGGCAGGAGACAAACGCCTTTTTAACTTTCGATTGTATTTCGGCCGAATTTTTTTTGTAGTGTCCTCCAAAATCAGGAATTCCCCGGCAAAATAGCATTATTCCCGGTTCCTAGCGCCGATTGATTTTACAAAAACGAGGCCAGTTTGGAATACCCGCCGCCTAAAAGAATCGGGGATTATAGATGATGGGCGGTAATTTGCCCGCTCCGATCGGCCGATTGAGGCTATAGCGCAATAATAGTTCGTGACTGCCCCGATTTACCGCATTCAATGGCGACAAGGGGATGTCAAAAGCGTAGGCCAGGGTAGTCTTTTCATTCAGCTTCAGCCCGGCTAATACTACGGCTGCATCCTTCGAGCTGCGGGTAAACCCCCGGTAGGCACCTCCGACGAATACATTTTCGCGAAAGCGCACCAGGGCGGACAGCTCCATCTGCGTTTCATAAGTATCCGTTTTCACCAGCGCGGCCGGTTTTATCTTCACGTTATCGCCAACGCCGAGCGTGTAGGCCGCAGAGAAAAGATACTGCCGGGCAGGTTGCAACTGAAAAGTGCCCGCCGCATCGGCTTTCAATACGGGTGCAAACACCGGCTGCATCGCGGCCCCCAGCTCCAGATCACGCGCCTGCAGGTACAGCCCTACCTCGAAGACCGGCGTCCCGGCCTGCACCTTGCCCTCCGGCAAATAGTCGTCATTGTGGTCGAACAGGCCACCCGGCTCCGCATAGGTGCCCTGGGGAGCGCGTAGCTTATCGCCGTCCAGGGCGTACTGCATGTAGCCGGCGCTGACGCCCACCGCCAGCAGGGCGGTCCGTCCCACTTCGAGATGATAGGCATAACTGATGGCCGCCTGGGTCGTGCGGTGGGCGCCGATGGCGTCATTTTCCACCTTGAGCCCTACCCCGCTGCGAATCACGTTCAGCGGCAAATGCGCATTGACGTGCTGGGTGAGCGGGGCGCCTTTTAATCCCGACCACTGCTGGCGGTACACCCCCGTGGCCACCAGGGTGTTCTCCAGGCCCACGTACGCCGGATTGGTCGAGTACGGATTGAGCATAAAAAGGCTGTACTGGGGCGCCTGTTGAGCCATCAGGGTGGCGACAAAGCAACCGTATAATATAGGTGTAAAGAAATACTTCATGTGGCAAGCGTTTTTGGACAGCGTGAAAATAAGACAAATTTTGCCTGATTCCCAGTATCGGTGACGTGTATGCAATGGGCACTCAAAAAGTTGTGCCGCTCGTCGGTAAGTCCGGAAGACATCTTCAGACAGGTTTCAT
>JBKJKS010000559.1:0-3879 GCA_046597295.1 Saprospiraceae bacterium | reverse complement strand
CCCTGGCGCGCCGCCCAGCGCTTTCTGCGCGAGGTGGATGCGGCGGGCAAATTTGACCAGATCCGGTCGGTTCAGGTGGAATTGTACGGTTCGCTGGCCAAGACCGGCCGGGGCCACGGCACCGATCTGGCCGTGGTGCTCGGCCTGAACGGGGAAGACCCGGTTACCATCCCGGTCGAAGCGGTACAACCCACCATCGACCGGATCCGGGCGGCTAGACAGATCAACCTGGCCGGCCGGCGTAGCGTGGGTTTCGATCCGGACCGCGATGTGATTTTTCTATATGACCAGGTGTTACCCTACCACGCCAACGGACTGACCTTTCGGGCTTTTTATCAGGATGGCAGTGGCGAAAGCCAGACCTACTATTCCGTGGGTGGCGGCTTTGTGGTCAAGGAGGGCGAACAAAACCAGGGTGGGGAGGCGGTACTGCCTTTTCCCATCGACCGTGGCGAGGACCTGCGGGCCTGGTGTGTGCAGGAAAGTCAGCATATTTCGCAGATCGTTTTCCGCAACGAACTCACCTGGCGTTCGGCCGAACAGATCCAGACCGAACTGCTGAATATCTGGTCGGTGATGAAGCAGTGTTTGTACGTGGGCTGCCATACGGAAGGTACGCTGCCCGGTGGCCTCAACGTCGTCCGCCGGGCGGCACCGCTCAGCCAGCGTTTGTTGAAAGGCAAAACCTACCACGGCGTGGACGATTGGGTACGCCAGATCAGCCGGGGCGGGCATTCTTTCCAGGAAATCCTGAAGTGGGTGAGCTGTTTCGCCCTGGCGGTGAACGAAGAAAATGCCGCTTTCAGCCGGGTAGTCACCGCCCCCACCAACGGCGCCGCCGGCGTCATCCCGGCCGTGCTGATGTACCACGTTTGTTTCAGCGACGGCTTTCGCGACGACGACATTGTGCGCTTCCTGCTCACGGCGGGCGAATTGGGCAGCTTGTTCAAGAAAGGGGCCACCATTTCCGCAGCCATGGGCGGCTGCCAGGCGGAAATCGGCGTGTCGTCGGCTATGGCCGCCGGCGCGCTCACCGAATGCCTGGGCGGCACCTATGCCCAGGCCATGATGGCGGCCGAGATCGCCATGGAACACCATCTGGGCATGACCTGCGATCCCATCGGCGGACTGGTGCAGATTCCCTGCATCGAACGCAACACCATGGGCGCCATTAAGGCCATCACTGCCAGCCAGATCGCCCTGGAAAGCGATCCTGCCAGAGCCAAGGTCAGCCTGGACGCCGTGATCAAAACCATGAAAGACACGGCCCGCGACATGAACACGAAGTACAAGGAAACCGCAGATGGCGGCCTGGCGGTGAATATTCCGGTGAATTTTACGGAGTGTTAGGGGAGGGTGGAGGTCGTGGAGGGGTGGAGAATGTTGAGAAAACTCGAGTTGTCAAGTCCGTATGTTGCGCTTGTTTGGCATTCTTTTAAGAAATATCTTTGTAAAAAATTTGACCATTATGATTGTCACCTTGCAATTGGTTAACCCAAAGGATTGGCTGGCTTTATTGCCATTGCTGTGGCCAATAATCTAAAACTCGCCACGCTGAATGCCCGACATTTTCAGGATATGCCGGGACTGCAACTGATCATGCCTTGATGAAGTCCTTCAAAAACGAAGACGTTGATGCCTATGCAGTACATAGTTCCTGCCCAAACCCGCATCGGCCACATCCATTTGAAAGTATCCGACCTGGAGCGCGCCCTCCGCTTCTACCGTGACTTGTTAGGTTTTGAAGTGACCCTCCTGTACGGCACCCAGGCCGCCTTCCTCTCCGCCGGCGGTTATCACCACCACATCGGCCTCAACACCTGGCATAGCCAGGGCGGGCCGCCGGCGCCGGTCAACAGTGCGGGGCTGTACCACACGGCCATCCTGTACCCCAGCCGTAAAGATCTGGCGACCATCTACGCGCGGCTGATGGAAGCGAACTATCCGCTGACCGGCGCTGCCGACCACGGTGTCTCGGAAGCGCTTTATATGAACGATCCGGATCAAAACGGGGTGGAACTCTATTGGGACCGCCCCCGGGATTTGTGGCCGCATCAACCGGACGGTTCGTTGGAAATGTTTACCCGCGCTTTGGATTTGGAGGGATTGTTGCGCGAGGTACAACGCTGATGTACCGGCGGGTTCAGCCGCCGATCCATACAAGTGCAGTGTTGTCCATTTTCGTGGATCTTCGGCGGCTAAACCCGCTGGTATAATACGTCCGCCTCCATTCGCTCCACACAATGCTTAAATCCGCCCGTCATGCGCCAGTACCTGCTCCTCGCCCTTTGCCTTCCGCTTTCCCTGCCGGCGGCCGTCCGGCATGTCGGCCCCGGTCAAGCTTACGCCAGTCTCCCGGCCGCCGTCGCCGTCGTACAGCCCGGCGACACCATCCTGATCCATGCCGGCACCTACCCGGGCGGACTGCAATTCAGCAACCTCCAGGGCACGGCTTCCCAATGGATCACCATCCGCAATGTGCCGGGTGAAACGGTGGTGTTCGAGGGCGGCGGCAACGCCATCCAGCTCAGCGATCCGGCCTACCTGCGCCTGGAAGGGCTGATCTTTCAGCACCAGACGGGCAACGGTTTCAATACTGATGATGGTGGCTCTTACGCAACGCCGGCCCACCACGTCGTCTTCGACGGCTGCATATTCCGCGACATCAGCGCCACCGGCAACAACGACCTGCTGAAACTCTCCGGCCTGGATTCCTTCGTCGTGCGCAACTGCCAGTTTCTGAACGGCGCGGCCGGCGGCAGCGGAGCGGATATGGTCGGCTGCCATTCCGGCGTTTTTGCAAACAATTACTTCGAAAACCAGGGCTCCAACTGTATCCAGGCGAAAGGCGGCACGGCCTGGATCCGTATCGAAGGCAATTTTTTCAAAGACGGCGGTCAGCGGGCGCTCAACCTCGGCGGCAGCACGGGCCTCCAGTTTTTCCGGCCCGATACGGCACATTACGAGGCGGCGCATTTGCAGGTCTACGCCAATATTTTTGTCGGCTCCTGGGCGCCCATCGCCTACACCGGCGCTGTCCACGTGGCAGTGGTGAACAATACTTTTTATCAGCCCGAAAACTGGGTTATTCGCATCCTCCAGGAGACCGTCGATCCGAACCGTTTCCTGGAATGCGGTGATAACTCGTTCATCAACAACATCATTTATCTTGACCACAACCTCAATACGGAAACCAACATCGGTCCGAACACCCGCCCGGAAACCTTTCTATTTGCGCATAACCTGTGGTACAACAGTGCCGTACCCAACTGGACCGGGCCTGAGATTCCCACACCCGATCCCAACCAGATCCTGAACCTCGATCCGCTGTTCTATAACCCGGCCAACGATGATTTTTCCATTCCGACCGGCAGCCCGGCGTCCGGTTCCGGACTGGAAGTGCCGAACCCGCAGCTGGATTTTCTGAATCAATTATACGGTGCGCCGCGCTCGGTAGGCGCCGTGGAGGCCAGCCCGGTGGTCGGGGCGGAAGAAGCCAGGGAAGAAGCGGGTTTGCAGATTTATCCCAATCCAACCGGTCGCCAATTCTTTATCGACTATCACCTGGCTGCCGCGACGCCCGTGCAAATTGATCTCTACGACCTGCAAGGGCGAAAACTGCGGACGCTTTACCAAGGAGAGCAAATCGCCGGACCGCAGCGGCTGTCGGTGCAGACGGATGTTCCACGCGGGTTGTATTTGCTGAAAATACAGCTGGGGGAGCGCGCTCTGGTGAAAAGAGTGCTGGTGACGATGAGCCGATGAATAAAGTTTATTTGCCCACCCGGACCACGCCCATCCGTACCCGCTTGGCGCCGAATACCTTAAAACGCGTCGTCACGAAAAACAACTCGTTCGGACTGATCTGGCGACCTTCGC
>JBKJKS010000611.1:0-5375 GCA_046597295.1 Saprospiraceae bacterium | reverse complement strand
GGACAAGGGAATGACGGAGGCCACGACCAGGCCGGCCCGGAGATTGCCCAGAAACAGTACCAGGATGAAAACCACGATGAGACCGCCTTCCGCCAGGTTGGTGGTGACGGTATTGATGGCCCGCCCGATCAGATCGCTGCGATCCAGAAAAGGCTCGATGATAACCCCTTCCGGCAGGGACTTTTTGATAATCTCCACCCGTTCCTTGACGCGCTCCGCCACCTCCGCCGAGTTCTGTCCTTTCAGCATCATCACCACGCCTACGACGACTTCCCCTTCGCCATTGCGGGTGGCGGCGCCGTAACGGCTGGCATTCCCATACTGTACCCTGGCAATATTGCGCACCAGTACGGGGACGCCATCGGACTGTTTGACGACGATGGCTTCAATATCACCGAGGTCTGCCACCATGCCCAGGCCGCGGATAAAATAGGCGTTGGGACCTTTTTCAATGTAGCTGCCACCGGTGCTTTCGTTGTTCTTTTCCAGCGCCTCGAACAACTCCTGCATGGTCACGTTCATGGCTTTGAGCTGTTGGGCATTTACCGCGATTTCGTATTGTTTGAGGTGACCTCCCAGCGTATTGATCTCCGCAATGCCGGGCACGCTCATCAGTTGACGCTTGACAATCCAATCCTGGATGGTGCGCAACTCCATATCCGAATACAGCGAATCGTAGCCGGGCCTGGTGTGCAGCACGTATTGGTAAATATCACTCAGTCCGGTGGACGCGGGCGCCAGATCAGGGCTTCCCACGCCATTGGGAATATGTTCTTCGGCTTCTTTCAATCTTTCGCCCACCATCTGCCGGGCTTTATACACATCTACCTGGTCCTTAAACACGATAGTGATCACCGATAGCCCGAGCCGGGAAATGGACCTTAATTCAACCATATCGGGCAGACTGGCACAGGCCGCCTCGATGGGCGCCGTGACGTATTGCTCCACCTCCTGCGAGGCGAGGGTAGGGGCCAGCGTAATGACCTGCACCTGGTTGTTGGTAATGTCGGGCAAAGCATCTATGGGCAGGTGCGCCAGCGAATAGCTGCCCCAGCCAATGAGGGCCAGCACAAACAGGCCGACCACCATTTTATGCTGTATGGATAATCTGATAATCTGGTCAATCATGAATGGTTACGGGTTATTGCAGCAGGCGGACGGCGCGCTTCCTGCGCCGTCCGCTGTGCGCCATGCTTATTTCTTCTTGCAGCAATCGTCCAGATTATCGTAGGCCATGGGGTCTGCCGGTACATCCCCGGCAGCAAATCCCGTTTTGGCGATGGCCATCTTGATCTGTTGCTCGTTAATTTTTTTTGGGTCATAAGTCACCGCAATGGACTTTTCCGCGACTTTCATATCCGCCGAATTGATCCCGGCCGTAGACATTAGGGCCTTTTCGACCCGGCCTTTGCACGACTCGCATTCCTGACAGTGGTCGCAATAGATTTCGGTGCTCAAGGATAAAGCCTGGCCTCCTTTCTCCTGGGCGCAGGAGAATGCAACCAGCGACAAGGCGAAAGAGAGGAGCACGAAGGGAATTTTTTTCATGACTGAAGGATGTTTAAGTTAAAAAATGAATGAATGGATGGATATGAAAGAAATAACTCGATAATCCATACCTGCTGCCGGGATGATGAATATAGCCAAATAGAAAATAAACCGTAAGTGCATGACTTACAGCGTTTTTGAAAAATCAAAAAGGGAGAGGCTAATTCACGCCCCGGGGGGGCTGGAAAAGGGTAGTCAGGTGCGCCAAGGTGCTGGGCGCACTGTAATCGAAATTGGCGGCTCGGTGCGCATACAGCCAGAGAGGGGCCGATATTGCCACGGTCGTATTCTTGAAGAAGCCGGCATACGTCATACCGCTTGCGCCGCAGCCCGGACAGTGACAGTGTCCACAGCCGTCCGTATCGGGTGGGCAATCCTGACAGGGAGAGTCAGCGTCTACGCAATCGTTACTGGAGGCTTGACAACAGGCATCGTCTACTTGCCCGGATGTCAGTTCCTGACCGGCCTGGGTAGTACCACACGCCCAAATTGCATCCGTTGGCAATGCAACGAAACAAGCGGTAAGCAGAAGCAATATGCCCAGATAAGATTTCATTATTCGTGGTCAAAAGTACGCTATTGGAAGGAAACACCCATTTGATTTATTTGTTTGAAAGCTTCGGTAGACATCAGGAACGTCCTCCATCAGACAATAATTACCGAATATAATTACTGTTTTTTCTGTAAACTTGCCTGACTAACTAAAACCATATTCTTATGCTTCGGAACCTTCTGTATCCCACTTCCCTTTCGGTGGATGGGGCGGCGCTGCTGTTGCGCATTGTCTTTTGCGGCCTGATGGTCTACAACCATGGCACGATGAAACTAACCCTCTTTTCCGAGGATCCCGATAGTTTTCCCGATGCAGTGGGGCTGGGTTCGGCCACCTCCTACTATTTCGTGGTGTTCGCGGAGGCCATCTGCTCCGTACTGGTTCTGCTGGGTTTGTTTACCCGCCTGGCATTAATACCCTTGCTCGTCACCATGGCGGTGGCTACCTTTTCAGTCAATTGGAGTAATCCGTTGACAGACAAGGAGTTACCACTGTTGTATTTTTCCGTATACGGCGCTATATTTCTCCTGGGGCCAGGCCGCTTCTCCCTGGACACCTTATTATTTAGAAACCGAACGACTGCCAGCGGAGTAACCATGCCCGCAGCGCAGCTTGTTAAAAAAAATTAAAAGCGCCCGGAAACGCGGTGGGTTGTGACGCATTTGAAGTTATGTAGTCAAATTACGCATAATGAAAGCAGCCCACTCTTTACTGGTTACCTTTTGTATCGCGCTGGTCATCGCCGAAGCTTGTTCGCTAACGAAGCAAACGAGTAGCATTAAGTCCCGTCCGGACGCTTCCACAAGCGTCCATACTTCGGCAGAAATGAAGAAGCGCCAGAAAATAGTGGACTACGCCAAGGAGCTGGTCGGATCGGAATACCAGTATGCCGGTACCAGCCCAAAGACTGGATTCGATTGCTCGGGACTGACCAGTTACGTGATGAAGGAATTTAAGATCAAATTGTCGCCGGCCTCGGCGGAGCAAGCCAAACAAGGAATACCCATTTCATTGGATAATGTGCAGCCGGGCGATCTGGTCATCTTCGGGGAAAAGAAGCACATTCAGCACGTAGCGATGGTGGTGGAGCGCAATAAGTCGGGTATTTACTGCATCCACAGTACCAATAGCCGGGGCGTCGTGGTGGATAATATTACTACGTCCAAATACTGGAAACCGCTGACTTTATATGCCCGCGACGTGATCAGTGATTAGCCGGACGACTGGCCAGATGACCATTTTATTTTCCGCTGTTAATTGCCTGAAAAAGGGTGCTTGAAAACAAGCACCCTTTTTTTAGTTGAATGAGGAGCCGGTGGCCGCTACCACAATCGCTTCCGTGATGGCCCGGAATCCCTGCATAGAAATGGGCTTGGTCAGAAAGCTGTGTGCGCCGGCGCGCTTACAGAAATTTCTTTCTTCGATGGCGGAAGAGGTGGTCAGGATCACCACCGGAATCGGCCGCAGGCGCGGCGATGCCTTCAGCAACTGAAGCACCTCTTTACCGTGCAGCCGGGGCAGGTTCAGGTCGAGAATGATGACGTCGGGCAGGATGTCGTTTTGTTCCAAATGAGGCAACACCTGGTCACCCTGAACAATTATGTCCGTGGTGAAATCTACACCATATTCATGCAGCGCTTCCTGCAACAAATCAACATCGTCCTGATCGTCTTCGACGACTAGTAGGTGTAAGGGATTGGTCATTTAAGTAAGTCTGATGGTTTAATTCCTGCTGTACGCAAACATAGGCAACGAGTACGCCGGACAGGTAATTTTGGTTAAAAAATATGCCGGTGCGCTGGTGGCATTGCGACTGCAGATAGACGACGTTTCAGTGGTCGGTCACTGTCAAATGCAGCCGGTTGGCTTTTATGGCCGTCTGTGGTGTTCTATTTGCATAAAAATAACAAAGCCGCCCGTGGAATCCACGGGCGGCTTGTTCAGCAGGCAAGCAGCGGTTACTTACCGCCGGCTTCCTTGCGGGCTTCTGCCTTCATTTTCTCATTGGCATACACCAGAAACTCCACCCGGCGATTTTGCGAAGCGCCGTCTTCGGTATCATTGCTGTACTTAGGCGCCGACTCGCCATAGGCTTTGGTCGAAAGACGCGAAGCAGCAATATTCTTCGAGCGCAGGTAGCTGGATACGGCGTCCGCGCGGCGGCGCGACAGTTTTTCATTGTAGGCGTCCGTGCCTTTGCTGTCGGTATGGCCCTGCACTTCGATGTTGGTGTCCGGATAATCGTTGAGCACCGTGATCATCTTGTCCAGGCTGCGCTTGGCTTCCATGTTCAGGTCGGACTTATTCAGCCCAAAAAGGATCTTGTCGCTGAATTCAATCACAAAGCCCTCGCCCACGCGCTCTACTTTGGCGCCCGGTACCGATTTCTTCATGGCTTCCGCCTGCTTGTCCATATTACGGCCGATCACCGCACCGGTTACACCACCGACCGTAGCGCCCAAAATAGCACCCATGGCCGTGTTGCCCGACGCCTTACCAATGGCCGCACCGACGGCAGCGCCACCGGCCGTACCGATGACCGCGCCCTTCTGGGTCTTGTTCATGGTCTTGCACCCTGCGAGTAAAATGCCGCCTACGAGCAGGCAGGCCAACAGATTTTTCATCGTGTTCATAGTCGTTTTATTTTTAATTTGAAAGGATAGCCACCGGACCTTTCCGGCGGCGTAGTTTTACGTGTTTCACTAATGCCTTACAAAAAAACGGGCCAGGGCAGAACTTGCGCTGGAAAGGCAAGCAGTTTGGAAAATTAACTCATTCATTGTCAAATATTTATAGTGCATAAAGGGCTATAAGTCATTCCTAAAAACAACCGGAATTTTAACACCTTTCCGCAATAACATTTTGTTTGAGGTGTAAAATCCTCACAGTGTGGCCATCCTGGTCGCATCGTTTGCCACCCATAAAAATCGCCGTTATCCGGGGCGGCTCCCTGGAATAACGGCGATTTCGAAGGCAAGTGAGACTCTGAAGGGGCTTATTGATTTATGAAACTTAGCATCTTTAAGCCCCTTCAGAGTCTCACTACCGCTCGAAGAACGGTGCTACTTCAGTATCAGCACCACATTTCCGGCTGTAGCCACCGCTACCGGATGTTTGGCTATCCGGTCCCCTTTACTGACCACAAATTCCATTGGCTGGCTATCGTTGCCCCCTTCAAAATAGTAGGGCAAAGTAAAACTGCCTCCTTCATCGGTAAGCACCATGGCCCCGGAGGTTTTGCAATTGCTACAGCGAATCCGGGCGTCGGCTACAC
>JBKJKS010000383.1:0-3303 GCA_046597295.1 Saprospiraceae bacterium | reverse complement strand
GGCGCAGCACAATGCCTTCCAGGGTGCGGCAGCGGCTGAGGGCCACATACAGCTGGCCATGTTCGAACGCCCCGCCGCCCAGGTCGACCAGCACGCGGTCGAAGGTCTTGCCCTGGCTTTTGTGGATGGTGATCGCCCAGGCCAGCCACAGCGGGTACTGCCGGAACGAGCCGATACTTTCCGCTTCGATCTCGCCGGTCAGGCCGGATTTATAACGCAGTATTTCCCAGTCCATGGGCGCTACGTCGATCCGGCGTTTTTTGCCATCCGCTTCCTCCACTTCCACCACGATGGTTTCCGCGCCCAGGCGAATGATTTTGCCAATGGTGCCGTTGACGTACAGTCGTTCCACCGGATCATTTTTTACGAACATGACCTGGGCGCCCTGGCGCAGGCGCAGGGAGGCTTCGGTCGGGTACAGGGCCGGGTCGAACGTACCCTTTATTTCGGCCAGGAATTCGAATTCCGGCGTCGCCAGGTGGGCGAGTTCCTTACGGTTGATGCCATCAGCGGTGGCATTGCGGGCACAGAGCGTGATGTAGCCCTCGGGGGCGACGAAATGGAGCAAGCGCCGCTCGTTCAGGTCTTCCAGGTCATCGTGATCGAGTTCATTGACACGCACCGCCTCCAGCAGCCGCAGAAAATGCCGCGATTCCTGGCGGTACACCTTGCGCAGCTCCAGCATATCCAACTCGAAAGCGGCATCCTGGCAGACCTGGGAGGAGAAGAAATATGGTGTGCGGTAGTAGTCCTGAAACAGCGATTGTTCCACCGGATCGCGGGTGACAACGGGCGGCAACTGGAACAAATCACCGAACAGCACGACCTGCACGCCGCCAAACGGCTGGATGTTTTCCCGGTTCACCCGCAGGAAGCGGTCCATGCCGTCGAGCATGTCGGCGCGCACCATGCTCACCTCGTCGATGACCAGTACGTCGAGGTTGCGATACAACCGCTGTAAATCTTTACGCGTCACCTTGCGGCCGGCTTCCGAAGGCGTGATGATGCGCGGTGGAAAGCCGAAAAACGAGTGGATGGTCTGCCCCTGCACGTTCAGCGCGGCCACGCCGGTGGGGGCCAGCACCACGATCTTTTTGCGGGTGGTGCTGCGGAAAAGTTGCAGCAGGGTGCTTTTTCCGGTGCCGGCGCGCCCGGTGATGAAGATGCTGCGCCGGGTTTTCTCCAGCACATCGAGCGCGTATTTGAAATCATCGTTGAGGTGGAGGGCCGGGCGGTCGAGCATCACACTGGTTGTGTACTATAGAGAACTTTGTTGCCGGTAAACCCGAATCAATTTATCAGAAACGTCTGCCGGCTGCTGCAAAAGTACCTGATGGATACATGCGGCAAAAAATTTAAAATCGTCGTTTTTAGTACAAACGATGATACCGCAATGCGTGACGTTGGCACGGTGCAGACGAATAAAATCTTTACGGTTTACAGTAATAATAGCTCTTTTTTCAGAAATAGCATAATCCAAAACCTCTTCGTCGGGAATTTTTAAATTTGATTTACCTGCTTCATGGGTAGTCAGTATATCGTATCCAAGTTGGCGTAAGATAAGTACAGTCTCCAAAGGAAAATTTTCATTTGCATAAAGTTTGACCATTATCAATCTTCCTTATTTTCAATAATTTCATGGTCGATTTCTTCTTGATTAGCATCGTAATAGGCCCATGCGTTCGTTAAATCCTGCGCACGAAGGGTGGGAAAATTTTGGAGCATCTTGTCTTGCGCTACACCCATCTGTATGTACTCTATGACGGACCAAACCGGAATTCTGGTGCGGATGATGCAGGCACTTCCCCCGCAAACGCCCGGTGTTTTTTCAATGCCCGGAAAGTCTGCAGCAATTTTTCTGGCCGCCCTCTGTACTAATTGGGCAATTTCTTTTTGCGACATATCCGGCAAAATTGCCGTAGCTCTTTCTAATGCAGTCATCGTTCCTTCTTTTTCACAAAAATAAACATTTTGAGCAATATTGGCAACGCTTTTAAACAGGCGCCAACCCTCTCACCCTTCCTGCGTAATGACCGGTAAGAAAATTCCTACCTTTACTTTACTTTCCGGAATTTAAACACATGCACTACCCTGCTTACGCTTTTCGCTGGCTGACCCTGGCCGCCTGGTTGCTACTACCTGCCCTGGGCTTCGGTCAAAAGGTTTTCGACCTGGCCATTTCCGGCGATTACCGGCAATCCACGCTCATTGAAATGTTCATCGATCTGGAAGCGCGCTATCCGGTCAAATTTTACTACGATCCCGACATACTGCCTTATTACCAGGTCAACTACGTGTATACCGGACAGACGCTGTTCAATGCGCTGCAAACTACCCTGCCAGCCAACGGACTGGTCTGCATAGGGGCTCGGGAGAATGGGATCATGATCCTGCGCAAAGCCGATATGAACCGCGATTACATCAACGACCTGCTGCAGAAATGGGATGAGAAAAAAATCGTGCTGCCCGATTTTCTGACCGCTTACGAGCTGGAACTGCAGTCGGGCGAACCGCCGGCGGCCACCGTCCCGACCGTGGAAGTGAGGGGCGTAGTGCGCGACGAACAGACCCGCGACCCCATCGCCGGTGCCTCCGTACAGGTGGCCGGCGAAACGAAGGGCATGAGTACCAATGCTTTAGGACGCTTTACGCTCGCGCTCGCGCCGGGCGTTCACCGCCTGCTGGTGGGCTACGTCGGTTACCGCGAAACAGCGGTGCAGCTGCAGGTGAACCAGGCCGGAGACATTGAAATACCCCTGCAGGTGAGCGCGCTCGAGCTGGCCACCGTGGAAATCCAGGGCAACAAATCCGCCAATAAACAGACCGCCGTGGCCACCGGCGTCGAAATGCTCAGTGCGCAGAAGATCAAGGAATTACCCACCTTCATGGGTGAATCGGCAGTACGAGCAGGCTTTTCAATACGTCCGATTCACCCATGAAGGTGGGTAATTCCTTAATCTTTGCCGCACTGAGCATTTCGACGCCGGTGGCCACGGCGGTCTGTTTATTGGCGGATTTATTGCCCTGGATTTCCACGGTGGCCAGCTCGAGCGCGCTCACCTGCAGGGGTATTTCGATTTCTCCGGTCTGGTTCACCTGTAGTTTGACCGCTGTTTCGCGGTAACCGACGTAGCCGACCAGCAGCCGGTGGACCCCCGGCGCGAGCGCGAGCGTAAAGCGTCCCAATGCATTGGTACTCACCCCTTTCGTTTCGCCGGCCACCTGTACGGAAGCGCCGGCGATGGGGTCGCGGGTTTGTTCGTCGCGCACCACGCCTTTTACTTCCACGGTCGGGACGGTGGC